>JABGVH010000244.1 GCA_018646195.1 Halobacteriovoraceae bacterium | reverse complement strand
GATTTTGAATTTAAAATATCAATTAAAGTTGGAATGGCATCTTTAGCCGCAGGGCCGAATCTTTCAATTAGAAAAACCCATGATCTTGGCTGTTCTTCAAATTGAGCAAGAGTATATGATAAAACTCTATCGTATGCATCTTGCTGTTCCAATCTAGACCCTTATATACTCCGGACACATTTGCATGGCTAGGTTTCTCTACAATCTCTCTAGTTTTTTCTAAAATAAAGAAATCGGCAAAAGTAACAGGACTATCATTCATATTAATATCTTAACATTAGTTAGAGATAAAAAAAGAGCTTATAGAACCTTAATGGTGGGTATGGCCTTCCATGTTAACCTCAGCACCGGGATAAATAACAAGGTTTTCTGCTGAGATGCTGCCTTTAAAAGTTGCAGGGGGATAAACAATGACCTTGCCGGTGGCCTTTAATTCGCCCTCAACCTGTCCATAAATTTCTATATTATGGCAATTAATTGTACCCTTAAATCTTCCAGAAGCTTCGATACAGAGATTAGAATCGTCATCTATATGAAGCTCTCCCTCTAGGTCTGAAGCCAGGTGAGTCGCCCCTACAAGGTGGAAAACGCCGTTAATTTTCGATCCTTTACCCAAGAACGAAAAATCTAAATTTTTAAGGTCGATATTTTGTTTCATTATTTAACCACGATATTTTTTGAAAATATTTGTTTATGCATAAGGTCTCCAGTTCTCGAAAAGATCAATACCTTAAACAGTGCTTCACTATTAGTTAGAGGAAGATTGAACTTAGCTTCAACGTCTCGACCCCTTTTTATGCCAAAAGACTCACCATTATTAAAATTTAAAATCATTTCATCTTTTGCCATTGCATTGGAAGGATAGAATTGAATGGTATTGCCGTTTTTCATTACGACAAAAATATAGCCCGTAAGTTTCGGCAATTGGTTGGCAATTTTTATTATATTAAAGCGAAGGGTGAGTTTCTTTCCCTCAACCAATGTATTAAATTCTTCAATCGACAAGACAGGAGTTTGAGATAAATCCTTCTGACCTGGAGTTGCCTTAAATAATGAAAGGATGGGCAGTCCCTCTCCTTTTACTTCCGTATGGGTAAGTTTGTTTTCGAGTGAGTTATTGAGACGGCTTAGCTCTTGATGTTGCCTTACTAATACTGCCTCTCTTTGCCTAAGTTCTGAAATAATTTGTGGCTCTTTTCTCTCAGTCAAAGTTTTAATATGTTTAAAATAAAGAGTACCTAGTCCTACTATGGTTAAAGAGATAAGGGTGATAGTAGGAAGGCCTAAGAGGAAAAAGCGGAAAATACCTTTAGAAATTTCAAAATATTTAGGTGCTGTTTTATCTTCGTAAAGTATGAAAGAGAGCTTGTTACTTGCCATAATTAATTATTTTCACTTTTATTACTGCTGGTACTACGAAGAATTTGAGCAGGGTTTTGAGAATCAAAAAATCTCATTGATGGCCTGAATGCTAAGCGATCCTCGTCACCATTTGCTGACTGGGCGCTCATTCCTGCTTTAGTCCAAATTTCATGGACAATTTTCCATTGATAGTATTCATTTCTTTTTAGGTAGAGCGTTTTCTTACCGACGTCTTCAATCGTCTTAGATGCGTAAGCTTGTTTGAATGTTGCCACAGCATAGTTCTTGCCGGACTTTAAGATTGAAAGTTGGCTGATATTAACACTTGGTTTTCCTGCTGCGCTAAAAACAGCTTTCTTATACCAACGGAACTTTGCAAGAGAAGAGTGGCGGGAGTCAGAGAAGTCTTTGTGGTAATGAGAAATATAGCGATTGATGTCTTCATTTTGCCAAGACTCTGCCCATTGGTCGATAGAATTTTTAATTTTGTCTCGAGTCGTCATCCAGGTTTTTTTAGTCTGGTAGCTAAGCTCATGGACAACTATGACACTAGTTCGATTAAGCTCTATGTATTTTGAAATATCGATAAGGTGTTTATTTGCCGTTACAATACATCCACGGGAATCAAGACCTTTCTCAATTCTTGTTTCGTCATTTGTCGAATGGATCCAAATTCCTCCACCTGTTTTTTCGCTAGCGTTGTCAAAGGGGTTAGGATAGTTGAGAACAAAAGCACCCACTCCATATATTTCACCGGCTTTGCCGTGACGGCGAAGTAGTTCTTTTCTGGTAAGAAAGTTTGTAAGGGTATAAACGCCCTCGGGAGTTCGGTAATCTCCTTGGAAAATTTTGTCCCCAGATTTTTTTCCGGTTACCATTTTATAGCTCTTAACAAGTTCGGGCATGCTTTCAGTATTTTTAAAAAGATAAAGTTTATGGGTCGATTTTTCGGCCACTAGAACATGGTGTGAAAAATAATTATTTAAAAAAAGAATAGGCTCAGGATAATAACTTTCTGCTAGCAGCAAGCAGGGCAAGAGAGAAAAAAGAAAAATTAGTTTTTTCATGGTCTTCCTTGGTTTGTTTACAGACCTGCTCTTAAATCCATCAAGAGCAAAGGCTGAGCTTCAACGTCAACTAAGAGAAAAGCTCTAGAATTATTTTAAATCAACTGGGTACGGTGGGGCAACACCTGGCAGGCTTTATAGGTCATGTTTTTCCGCTCACTTGCTGTGCGGCGTCCCTCTGATATCATTAGGATAGGAATAATTGCACCCTAAAGGGGAAAATATGAAAATGCTCTTTTGTAGCCAGGATCCCCTGGTTCAAGAGTTAGTGGAGGGATTGGCTCATCCTGACCTCCAGCTTACTGATTCAGCAGAGTTGGTGGCCGATTTAATCGGTGAGCAGCGCCTATTATTATTCCTGGACCTTGACTTCGAGCGTAAGGAGCTCGAGGCCCTCAACGATGAACTAGTCGAAGATCCCAATATTATTAGGATTTGGATAACTCAAAAACTAAAATTAAAAGAACTCAAAAAACATCAAAAAAGCGACAATGCTGCACATGGCTATGTCAGAAAGCCGCTCACCGCTGAAATGCTTCAGGCCATACTTAATGATTTTGAGCTTTCGGATTACATTTCGGAAAATGAGCTTACGGAAGAGGGAACAATACTCGAGTCAGTTCCGCAGACCGATATCGGAGCGGATAATTTCTCGCCACCTGCAGCTGTTGAAGAAGTTTCAGAAAGTGGCGTCAGTGAAATGAAGATGGATACCCAGGTTAAAAAAACCTTGGATTCTCACAATAGTAGTAAAGATGCGCCTTACCACTCAGTAACCAACGAAGATATCCAAGCTAAATTTGATATGGTTTTTAAAAGTGGTGGCGTGCTTGGTTCTGCCGATGACTTCGATGACGATGATCTGGACTTAAACGGCGAAGTTGATAACGGGGTGGAAACTCCCGAGGCTCCAGGTGATATTAATTTAGATTTGGGAACTAATGCTGGAACTGACTTAGGCGATTTTGACATCGAAGTCGGTGACGATGATAGCGATGATGGTGAAATAGATCTCTTGGGCGCAGAAGAAGAAACTCCCGATGCTCTAGAAGAAGATATCGGAGATAGAACGTCTGCCGATATTAAGATGATTCCCGACGACAATATTGAAGCCGGTGAGAGTGAAGAGGGAGACACCGGAGAGTTTGACCTGGCAGGCGCTCAAGAGGCGCTGGCCGCGGAAGAAATAGAAGAAATAGAAGAAATAGCAGAAATAGAAGAATCTGCTGCTCCAGCAGTTAGTGCTGAAGAAGTTGGCCTAGGTGATCTCGACCTAAGCGACGACGGAGCTGATGACGATGCACTCGACTTAGGAGCAACTGATGAAGTTTCTGAAAGCATCGATATCGAAGATAACGATACTATTGATTTAGAAAATGAGGCTTCGGAAGTCGAAGTCGAAGAAGATATTTTAGCAACTGAAGAAACACCTGAACAAACACCCATTGAAGAGGTCGAAATGACAGACGAAAAAGATGATCTGCTCGACTCGGAACTAGATGTGGAGATTGAAGAAGAGGAAACACTTGAAGAAGATGTCCTTGAATTCGATACTTCCGCTGAAGCCGAGCAGCCAGAAGAAGCCACAGACAGTGGCCTCGATTTTGCGATGCCTAGCGAAGAAGACGCCGGCGAAGATTTGGCGATGGCCACGGAAAGCACGGCCGATAGTGCAGACGCAGAAGGTGGATTCGACCTGGGTGGCGATGACGATCTTGATTTGGGTGATGACGATGGAGCATTAGATTTAGGTGGGGATGACCTCGACGCTGAACCAAGTGCAGCCCTCGATTTAGGCGATGATGAAGACGATGATATTTTATTGGAAGCACAGGAAGATGGAACTCCCACGGCTACAGATGCACCTATTAATCTAGATGAAGGGACTTCTACAGATGAAATAGACCTTCAGGCGGGAGCTGAGGCCAGTGGTGAAATTGAAAATGCACTTAGTGATATTGTTGCACCAGAGGCCGAAGAGGTGACTGGAACTGACACCGATATATTAGAAGCAGCAGACGAGGGGTTAGACCTGGGCGAAGAGACGGACAGTGCTCTCGATTTTGGCTCAGGAGATGATTTAGAAGAATCAGCTGAAACCGATATGGCAGAGGTCGAGGAAGGGACTCAGCCGACTATGGTTATGACTGGTGATATTTCTGGGGATGCTGAAGACGATGACGAACTAGAAGACTTTGAGCAGGTTACACCAGCAGATATGCATGATCCGCTAGGCACCGGTCAAAAAGAACTGGATAACGAAGAGCTAGATGCTTTGGGTGACGAGCCTGAGGCGTTAGACTTTGGCGGAGTTGAAGATTCTAACCAGCCAGAAGAGGCAGCGCCTGTTGCAGCAGCACCTGTTGTGCCAGAAGAAAAACCAGTCGAAAAAGAAGTAGAAACTTCTCCTCCTACCAGTAGCGCGGAAGACCGCTTGGCAATTAATCAACACCACGACGGTGAATTAATTCGCCTTCAGGCAACAATTAGGCAACTAAGAGAAGAGAGAGAAGAACTACTAAAAGAAGTGCACGAAATTAAAACAGATAGTAAATTGCTACAGCAAGAAAACTTGGGACTTCGAGCCGATTTGGAAGAAACCAAAATTGAAGTCAATATCCTGAAAAAGAGACATCATAGTGAAGTTGATGAAGTCAAATATCAGCTTAAAATTAGTGACCAGAAAAAAGAAATTGCAGATGAAAAAACAAAGCGATATCAAAAAGAATTTGACCGTCTCAACCAGAAAGTACGAATTGATTTTAAGAAAGTTCAAGAAAGAGAAAAGGAATTAGAAAGTCAATTAGAATTGGTGACGATGGATTCAGCAGCTCAAGTTAAAAGTCGCGATCTTAAAATTTTAGAATTAAAAAGAAAGATAGATTCACTTGAGTTTAATATGGAGAATTCCTCTATCCGAGAGCAAAAGTCACGAGATGATAAGGAAAAAGTTGAGGAACGATTGAGTAAAATTATGAAGACATTGAGAGGGTCTCTGAAGCTATTGGAAGATGATCTCGATATAGATGAAGAGTTGCTGGAAAAACTTAGTAAACTGGATTAGGTGAGCTTTGACCTTTAAAAAAGAATTTCCAGATATTCATGACTTCCTAGAGTATGTTTGTACATTCGAAGAAGCTGAACACGAAAAAAAACTCTATAGCTCGCTCGAGGTATTCCTTACCGAAAAACTTTCGACTTCTTCTTTGTTAATCTACTCTTATCCTTATAAACGCAAAGAGCACCCATCAAAGGATAATTATTTTCAATACTTTCGGAATCACTGGAATCGAAAAAAAGTAGGTAAGGAGATCAAGGAAAATGAATTGCTGGGTATCTTTGACAAGATAATAGAAACGGGTGGTCCATTAAAAAAATGGAAAAAAGTAAAAAAATTCTACTTAATTCCTGTTGGGGAAACTCCCAAACAGCAGCTTGTAGGAATTTTTAAGTCAGATAGAGAGCTCGATCCCAAAATGATTGATTTCATGGTTACATTTTGTAACACCAGTATGAAAAGAATTAAGCGATGGAAAGAAGTTCGAAAAATTGAATCATTAATTCATCTTGATGATGTTACAAGTCTGTTTAATCAAAGAAAATTATTGAAAGATTTAGATTTGGCAATAAAGCGTCATGCCGAAACAAAAGAGCCTTTCACGGTTCTTTTTATAGATATAGATCACTTTAAACAGGTTAATGATGGACATGGTCACCTTGTAGGAACTCAACTATTGGCGGATATGGCCTTTTTATTAAGAAAGGTTCTTAGAGAGTCTGATTTAATTTATCGTTATGGTGGCGATGAGTTTGTAATGATTGTCCAGGATTGCCCTCCTAATGTTGCAAAAAACATAGGCGAGAGGATACTAAAGGCCGTTGAAGGACATAACTTTGAAATTATAGCCAATGATCAAATTGATCAAAGCGGGAAGTTTAAATTAACCGTTTCTATCGGGGTCGCAGGTTTTCCTCAAAATGCCCAGAGTAGAGATGACATAATAGCGATAGCGGATCAAGTTATGTATCAGGCTAAAGAAAGTGGCCGCGGTCGAGTCTGTTTTGCAGATAATGAATTCGAGGAGACGGATAAGAATGCTACTACTGGTTGTAAGTGACCTTCATATTGGGAAGGGGAAGTTTTTAAAAAATGGCCAGCTTAATATCTTGGAAGATTTCTTCGAAGACGAGAGATTGGCAGAATTCCTAGAGTACTATAGTACAGGCACAAATTATTGGGCGAATATACATTTAGTATTGAACGGAGATATTCTAAATCTAATTCAAATCGACTTTGAAGGGGTTTTTTCACATATCATTGATGAAAAACTATCCATTGAGGCAATCAATTCTATTGTTAATGGACACCCTAGTGTTTTTCAGGCATTTAAGAAATTCTTAGGCAGCCCAAACAAAAAAATAACTTACGTAATAGGGAACCATGATGCCCATATGGGCTTTAGTGGCGCTCAGGATTTTTTAAAAGGGAAAATTGGACAGGACCTTCGGTTTTGTCACGAACTCCAGCTTGAGGGAGTTCATATAGAGCACGGTCATCGATTTGAAGTAATTAACACAGTTCCAGCGCATAAAAGGTTCTTAGATGGACCACATGGAAAGAAAATACTAAATCTTCCTTGGGGTAGTCTTTTTTGTATTTCGGTTCTTCCTCAATTAAAAAAGGAGCGACCTTTAATAGATAAGGTCCGTCCTATGTCATCCTATATTAAATGGACTTTTTTACACGACTTTCCATTCTTTATTCGGATGGGACTGACCATTTTAAAGTACTTCTTTCGAACTAGTTTTGATACCTATACCCGACATAATAGAAATTTTAAAACGACAATCGGAGTTTTAAAGCAAATTTCTATTTATCCCAATTATGATCGAAAAGCTCGGGCAATTTTTAAAAAAAATCCAGGTATACATACAGTTATAATGGGTCATACCCATGTTCAAGAATGGAGACGTTTTCCGTCAGGAAAGTATTACTTTAACACCGGGACTTGGAATCCTATACCCAGCATGGATGCTGGAATGCACGAGTCCACAACTGCTCTAACCTATTGTACAATAGATATACATTCAAAAACTAAAACCGTCAGAGGTGCTAGCCTCAATACCTGGCAGGGGAAATGGCGGCCATTTAGAGAGGAGATGGTTACACATTAATGGAAGATCTTGAATACAGACCCTTAAAAATGGAAGTATTAGAAGTCTACGGAAAAGGCTACTGTCTAGAGCTTTATCTCAAGTTAACGTCAAAGTATATAAAAGTAACTCAGCCGGATACACCGATAGAAGATATTGTTTTGAAATATCATGCCAAGGGCGTAGAGGAACTCTATGTTACCGGCACTGTATTTGAAGAATTTAAAAAATCAGTTAGATTGTCCTTGATGTCTTTAATAAAAGGGAAAGATTCCTCAGAAGAGGATGGAGATATTCCAGATTCTTCTTTTTCTGAAGAAAATAAAGCAAAAACTAAAGCATTAGCAGAAGAGGAGGGCGATGGAGAAATTCCCGACTCAGCATATTCTGAAGGCTCCAAGATTGAGGTTGCCCTACAAGGTATTGAAAGCCTGCTTGACCCTGCAGATGAAGATTCTGAAGAATTAGCAGAAGAAGAAATTGAAGATGAAGAGGCTTTAAAGGCAGCCGAAAAACTAAGCGCGGGGCATAGTCTTTTTAAAGAGATGTTTACTTCAGGAGAGTTAGACGAGGAGGCAAAAAAAATGTCTCAGGCCTTAACTAAAGCTACGGTTCGTATAGTGAATGGTAGCCGCGTTTTTAACCTTTTCGACCGCTTCAAAAGTACTTGTTCACATGAATATTTTATTGCCCTTAGCACTTCATATATTGCTTGTTGTATGATCGATCAATTTTCATGGGGAAAGCGCCCACAGAAAGAGAAGGTTTCGATGGCGGCACTCCTTGTCGATATAGCATTAGGGCCAGAAGAATTTGAGGAATTGAAAAAACATAAAAATAGAACAGAGAACCTGTCTTCGAAAATATTAAATCACCCTATCGATACTGCGAAAAAACTAGAAAAGGATTCGAAGTTTATATCTGCCGAAACGTTAACTATTATTGAACAGCATCATGAAAAACCAAATGGAAAAGGATTTCCAAAAAGTGTTTCCTACCAAGCGATAACCGCATTGACGGCGGTTTATATTGTTGCTCATCAT
>JABGVH010000120.1 GCA_018646195.1 Halobacteriovoraceae bacterium | reverse complement strand
TAACCAGGCCAGCTTGGAAGGAATTTTGCTATACCAGTGAACCCTAATAGCGGGTGCCAGCAGTACCGCCTTTTTGAAGCTCTGTTGTTCTTTCAGTTGATGAAGGAAATCGTAAGGAAGGATTCCTCCAAGTGAAAAACCCAGGAAATAAAGAGGGACTTTTAGCTTTTCGGCCCTCTCTACTGCAAGGCAATAATGGATTTGAAACTCTTTAAGCCAAATCTCACGGGTAGTATTTTCTCCTTCTTTTTTATCGCCACGGTGGCCCGCGAAGGAGGCCCTTAAAACATCCAATGAATTATTGTTTAAAAAGCGCCCCAAAGAGTTCATTTTAGAAGGTCGTACATTGAGACCGTGGAGCAATAATAGAACTCCTTTAGCATTGTCGCGTTTTGGGCCGATCCATTCAGATAGCTGGTTGAAATGGTAATTATAGCTATGGTGATTATTTATGTCATTCAGACTAAAGGCCTGGCCTTTACAGGTGAGCTTAGGGCCTGCTTGTGCTGGCGTTCGGGTTTGGCAGCTAATTAAAAAGAGTGGCCATAATAAATAAATAAATTTGAACTTATTCATTGTGTTTATCTTATTTCATCACTGGAACAAATGAAAGCCGACTGTTTTGGTCAGACGGGTTGTCAAAACTTGTAAGACTTAGAGTATTGCCTGAAGCTCACGATAAAAGATATCCTTTCTTAAATTTGATAAATCTACTCTAGATAAGAAATCAGGAGAATCGCCCATGAAGGCATTAGTAATCTGGCTTGTGGCCATAAGTATCCCCGCTTCTCTTTTTGCGGAAAGTTTTGATGCCTATCGTAGTGGCGTCCATACTATTTACCATAAAATGGAAAAAGGTTCTCTCCATAAAAAAGGGGATATCACCTTTGGGAACAAAGAACATAGCGAAAAAGAGTTTTTAGCATCTATAAGCTATAGAATTAAACCTCGTCTTTTCGTCCCTTTTCCTCAACGGCATAGGCAGGGTAATCTCGAGCAACTTTTGCCAATAGAATTTGCTTCTGAAGAAGGGTATCGATTATTGGAAGAAAGACTAATTCTTTCTAACCCCAAGGCGGAGTTACATTTCATTGGTAGAGAAACAATTGGAGAATACAAAGATTGTTATAAAATTAAGGTTCTTCCCATAAGTGGCAAATGGTCGATGCTAGTTTGGTACCATCCTGACGTCCCATCCATTGGCTGGATAAGGGGAGAGTTAACGGTTAACAAGATTCCTCTAGTTGGAAAATACACAGTGAAATCTAATTGGGTGCCTAAATTTTAATTTAATGAAAAGTTTCAGGGCGTCGTAAGAAGAATACTGGGACAGTTACCCAGAATTTGTCGCCTTTGTGGTCCACCATTTCGAACTTTCCACGCATATTTCCGGTAGGAGTCTCGAGTGGGCAAGAGCTAGTATAAGAAAACTCTTCCCCCGGGGCCATTTTAGGTTGTTGTCCTACAACTCCCTTGCCGCGAACGTTGTGGACCTGGCCTGTACCATCTTTTATAGTCCAGTAGCGGTTCAGTAGTTGGCATTGATACTCCCCTAAATTGGTGATGCTGACTTCATAAGAAAAGAAATAGTAATCATTTTCTTCATCAGATCTGTCTATCTGGAAAGTAGGAAGTACCTCCACCCTTACTTGGGAGCTGATTTCCGTATAGGTAAAATCTAGGTTATTCATCTTCTTCTTGGTCGCCTTATTTTGGTTGGACAAAAGACTCGAAGTCCTAGTCGATCAGACTTACGAACGCATTCTTGGCCTTCAAAAGAGATTATTTCGAAAAACCCCAATACATTTCTATTTCCGTTTCCGTAACCATTTCCGTAACCGTAACCGTTTCCGTAACCGTTTCCATAACCGTTTCCGTAACCATTACCGTAACCACTTCCTGTACCGTTGCGGAGGCCAATATTTAAACGCCCGCTGCCTTGTAGGCTCCAGCTTCCATCATCATAGATTTGATTGCCACGGGGGCCAGTAACTTCCCAATATCCAGAATCATGGATGAGAAGTTGGTATCTCTGGCCGACTTCGTAAAGAGGTCGACGAGCATTTACAGTTGAAATAAATTGGCCTTCGACTCCGAAGCCATTTGAAAAAGTTCTCTGTTCGCTCTGTGTTTCATTGTCGCTCCCGCAACCCAAAAGGAGAAATGGGATTAAAATCATTAGAAAAGTTTTCATGCCTTACCTCGAAATTTTTGGTTCTGTGTTACAGAGAGTAATCAGTAGATACAAAATTTTTGGATACAACGCAAGAACTAGTAGGAAGCCGGAAAAAAAGAATAATGCGTTGCAGTAAAGACTGTATCAAAACAGTGGCTTGGGTGAATTTAATATTAGAAAAACTTACATGGTGTATTAGTTTTACTAAAAAAACACTGGCCATATTAAAGCGCTAGGAACAAAATCTAGCTAAGTGATCAAGAAGACCTTAAATTTACCTCGGAGACTTATCGATGTGTGGAATTATTGGCGTAATTGGACCGAAAAATCTTGGTCAACTTAACTGGGCCTCCTACGAAGTCTACCGTGGGTTATTGACCCTTCAACATCGCGGTCAAGACGCTTCCGGCATTCTATCGTACGATACCGACCGAAAAAAATTCTATGGCCACAAGGACCTAGGTCTAGTCAGCCAAGTTTTTGAAAAAAGAAATATTGAAAAGCTCACGGGCCCTTTGGCGCTTGGTCATACCCGCTATGCAACCACAGGTTCTGATGAACGCGATGATTTACAACCGCTAGTGACAGGAATTCCTTTCGGGGTAGGCATGGTTCATAACGGGAATATTCTTAACTATCATCCGCTAGCACGAGAAATGAGTGATGAATTAGACCTTCAATTGCTAACAAACAATGATCTTGAAATTCTACTTCATCTTTGGTGCCAACACTTTTTAAGGTCTACTAATGGTGAAAAAGTTAAATTTAATTTTGAGGAGGCCTATAAGGCGGCTGAAAAAGTATTTGGAAAAGTTGAAGGGGCCTATGCAGTGGTTGGTACTGTGGCCGAAAAAGGGCTTATTGGCTTTAGGGATCCCAACGGAATCCGCCCTCTCGTTTTAGGCAAAAAATCGATCGAGGGGGAAGGGGAATGCTATTGTCTTGGTTCTGAAACTTTAGCGCTCAATTTTTTAGGGTACGAGTATGTTCGAGACATAGAGCCTGGCGAATTTATCTTTATCGACTTTGAAGGGACAATTAAAAGTAAAATCTATAGAAAAGAAGAAATTGTCAAAGCACCTTGTATGTTTGAATGGATATATTTTTCAGGTGCAGAAAGTTCCTTTGAGACTCAATCTGTTTACGGCGCCCGTTTAAACTTAGGACGTGTACTCGCACGAAAAATTAGAAAACTAATTGAACAAGGAGAAGTCTCTCCAGATATAGTTTGTCCAGTACCTGATACTTCTCGAACAGCTTCTATCGCTTTGGCCGAAAACTTGGGGCTTCCTTACAGGGAAGGACTAATTAAAAATAGATACGTTCATCGTAGTTTCATTTTAAATACCCAGGAAAAGAGAGAAAAAGCTGTTGAGTTAAAACTAAGCCCTGTCCGAAGTGAAATTGAAGGAAAGAGCATTCTTTTAGTAGATGATTCGGTTGTCAGAGGAACTACTTCTAAAAAAATTATTGATTTATTAAAGCGGTATGGCGCTAAAGATATAACCTTAGCAATTACTTGTCCGCCTATTCGGTACGGGTGTTTTTACGGAATAGATTTTCCAAAAGCAGAAGACCTAATCGCCAATGGCAAAAATATAGATGAAATTGCAAACTGGGTCGGTGCAAATAAAGTTATTTTTCTAGATGAGAATGAAACAAGAGAGGCCATAGGGATTTCAGAACTATGTATGGCCTGCATAAATAATAAATATCCAACCTCAATCAAATCAGGCGAAGAATTCGCAGAGAAGAGAAATGAGCATAAGGAACCTATTAGATGAAAATATTAGTCGTGTTTGGAAGCCATTCAGATGATCCTATTGCTCTGCCTTTGACAGAGGGCCTGCAGTCTAACTACGAAGCAAACTACAAAGTTATTTCGGCCCATCGCAATCCCGAAGAGCTCGCAGAGGAACTTAGTTCAAATATTTATGATTGTGTGATTGCAGGAGCTGGTTTGGCCGCCCATCTGCCTGGAGTTGTTGCAAGTAAAGTTAGTTCGCCAGTTTTTGGTATACCTGTTAAGTCTAATTTTGGAGGACTTGATGCCTTACTCTCGGTACAACAAATGCCATTTGGAGTACCAGTAATTTGCACACCTCCAAATGAAGGTGGCCTCTTAATTCCTTTCATCGAATCTATTAAAAATAAAAATGCTCAAGAACTCAGAAAGATTCATATTGTATCTAAAAGCAATGATCGTGAAGAATATGTTCGTAAAGAAAAAGAAAGAACTCTAGAGTTCGCAGGAACTAAAGAAATTGATTTAACGATAGGAACTGAATTACTTGAGGGGCACGCTAATATCGTATGGGTTGAAAATCCTTCTGACATTAGAACAACAATTCTCAAAGATACCCCAGTCTTGCATGTCCCACTACTTGATAATGACTTAAAAAATGATCCGGCACAGGGACTAGTCCTTTTTAATTGGGTAGAGCAGGGTGGTCTTTGGATAGGAGTTAACAATACAAGAAACGCTTTATTAAGTTACTTAAAATTTTCATAAGAGGGTTATATGAATAGACCAGAATTAATTTTTGAAGGCTCAGTTAAAAATATCCGTGGAGTTAAAGGAACTTCTCCTTACTTTTTTGAGTACTCAGACCGATTTTCGGTGTTTGACTGGGGAGCGATGCCTGATCAATTAGAAGGAAAAGGAATTGCCTTGGCCAATATGGCTCAGTTCTTTTTTGATTACCTAGGTAGTTCCAAGAATTGGAAAGCGTGGGACGTCCCGAGTAACCTGGTTCAAAAAGTAAGCAAAATGAAGGCCTATAATGAACTTTGCGAAAATGGACTCGAGCATCATGCTCTTGGATTAGTTAATAAATTTGGCGTAAAAGAGGAAGTAAACTCTCTTGCAAACCATTTAATGGTAAAAGCTGTAAATGTCATTCATCCAGAAGCTATTGAAGGCGACACCTTGGATTATAATTATGAACCTTATCAGGAGAAACTAGTTGATACGCTGGTACCGCTAGAAGTTATATTTAGATTTGGTGTTCCCTCAGGAAGTTCTCTATTGAAGCGAACTTCTTCAGCCGAATACTTAGAGGAGCTTGGTCTAAGCGCTGCTCCTGCAGTAGGCGATACATTCGAGAGTCCCGTAATTGAGTTTTCTACCAAACTTGAAAATACTGATAAGTATATTTCATGTCAAAAGGCCAAGAAAATATCAGGGATGACAGAGAACGAATTTGTAAGATTGAAAAATCTCGTTTTCTTACTTTCCTTGCGATTAAAGGGAATTTTTGAAGGATGCGAAGTAGAGCTATGGGATGGGAAATTTGAGTTTGCATTTTCGGCCAACACTGATCAAAACGGAGACCGATTTTTCACTCTTGTAGATTCAATAGGCCCAGACGAATTAAGACTAATTTACAAAGATGTTCAATTGTCTAAAGAAACTTTGCGGAAGTATTATCGAGATTCCCCTTGGTATGAAGCAGTAGAAAAATCAAAAGCGCTTGCAGAAGGACGCGGAAAAAGCGATTGGAAAAAAGTTTGCATCGAGGAATTAAAAATGCATCCTCCTGAGTTAGAAACTCAATTAAAAAATGCAGTAACTCAAATGTATTTAGCGCTTACTAATATTCTTTATGAGAAATACCTCGGTGAGGCAGTTTTTCGGGACGCTTGGGCCTTAGATAAATTAGTTTCTGTAATAAAAGGACCTAAATAATGAAAGTACTTATCTTGGGCAGCGGCGGTAGAGAACACGCATTGGCCTACAGACTAGTTAAAGATGAAGGAGTCTCTGAAGTAGTGGTCATGCCTGGTAATCCAGGCATAGAGCTTAGTCCCTCGGTAAGTACTATTGGAGAAAATGAGAATAATAAGGAAGAAGTCTTGAGGATCGCAAAAGATCTAGACCCCGCGCTAATTGTCATAGGACCAGAAAAGCCACTTGTTATGGGTATGACCGATTTTCTTGAGGAAAATGGATTCAAGGTATTTGGACCAAGTTCTAAGGCCGCTGAGCTAGAAGGATCTAAAATATTTTCAAAAAAGATAATGGACAAATATAAAGTTCCCACTGCGAAGTCTGAAAATTACCCGTCACTCAAACTAGCACTTAAGGGGTTGGACTCTTGGAATTTTAAAAAAGGTATTGTCATTAAGTCAGATGCCTTGGCCGGAGGGAAAGGCGTTGTCGTCACACACTCAAGAGAAATTGCAGAAAAGACATTGAATGACTTTATGAACTCGGCTGAATGTTCGGTAACAACGGAGAATGTTTTAATTGAAGAAAAATTATTAGGTAAGGAACTTTCTATCTTTGCTATTTGTGATGGCGCGTCTTTTAAAGTAATTGGAAGGGCCTGTGATTATAAGAGAATAGGCGATGGGGACACTGGTCCTAACACTGGTGGGATGGGTTGTTACAATCCGATTAATTGGCCGCATGGCTCTATACTAGAAAGGATTGAGAAAGAAGTTTTCTCTCCCATTTTAAAGGGGATGGTAAAAGAAAAGAGACCCTACAAGGGAGTTCTCTTTGCAGGACTAATGATTAAAGATGATGAAATAAATGTAATTGAATTCAATGCTCGTTTTGGAGATCCAGAAACCCAGGTTCTCATGCCACTCCTTGAAGGGAATTTATTTGAAAATCTACTGGCCGCTGCGAAGGGCAACTTGGAAGACACTGCTGAGTTAAAGATTTCCAATAAGCAGGCATTGCATATAGTAGTTGCCTCAGAGGGCTATCCCAGTATTGATAATACTCCCTTAAACTTAGGCCACCCTGTTTCTTTCGCTAAAAGCTTAGTCGCAGGGCTACAGAAGAAGCAAAATGATTTGTTGTTCATGGCCGGAGTTAAAAAAGATGTTAATGGGGCGCTTGTTAATTCTGGGGGAAGAGTGTTTGGTCTCACTACTATTGCTAAAGATTTAAAACAGGCAAGAAATATTGCCTATTCACTTTTAAAGAAGGATCTTCGTTTCACAGGTGCCTATTGGAGAAGTGACATTGGAAAATAAACCACTTTCTGTAGTTGTACTTGCGTCCGGGAACGGGTCTAATGCCGAAAATATTATGGAGTTTGCTTCCGAAAATGCCGGTTTGCTAAGAGTTCGCGGGGTTATTACTGACAATCCTAAGGCCGGAGTAATCGAGCGTTGTAAAAAATATGAAGTTGCCTGCGTTGTTATTCCCTTTGAAAGAAAGCTCGAAAATACACTAAAGGCCGACAAAAGATCCCATGAAAACCTAGTTATAGCTAAAATAAAACAGCTTGAAGGAGAGTGGGTTCTTCTTGCGGGTTATATGCGAATCTTACACTCACACTTTCTTCGTGCCTTTGAAGATGTAGAACTGGGTGCTTTTAGAGTTATTAATATTCACCCTTCTCTTTTACCAAGCTTTCCAGGAAAGGATGCCTATCAGCAGGCCTTTAAAGCAGGTATTAAAATGTCTGGAATTACTCTTCATTTTGTTGATGATGGTGTTGATACAGGACCACCTATACTTCAAGAATGTTTTCCACGTTTCGATGATGATAGTATTGATGATTTTGTTGAACGAGGATTGAGAATGGAATACTTACTTTATCGGCAAGGGTTAACATATCTTTGTCAGGGTAGACTTAGTCTACAACCGGTAGTTGGGTCAACTAGAAAAATTGTACATATCAACAAAGGAATTATCAATGGCAGTCATACGGCTTGAGGTAGAACCACTTATTCCTACATTAAAAAATGATAGTATCTGTCGTCAGGCGCAGCAGTTTTTAAATATTAAATTGGAGAGGATGTCGGAAATTCAATTCTATTTAATTAGCGGTGCAGAACATAAAAAACCTGAGCTACAAGAGTTAATAGGTAAAACGGGGCATGAAGTATTTTGTGATCCAATAACTTCTAGATATCAATTACGTAGTTACGACCTTGGCCAGCACCAGGACCCTCAATTTGTGGTTGAAGTGTCATATAAACCAGGTGTGACAGACAATACAGGCCACTCTGCTTCTGAAGGACTCAAATTATTAGAAATTTCAGCAGAAGTCGCAAGCGGCAAACTTTATTTTTTACATGGTAATTTAAACCTTGGTGAGGCCCAAACTGTTGCATTTGAATTGCTCGGAAATGAGCTTATTGAAAATGTCTTTGTATATTCTTACAAGGAGTTTTTTCACGTAGACAGATTTAGTGAATGTATTTTTCCAAAAGTAGTATTAAAGGCAAAGCTAGAGCCTGAGACTATAACTCTTAATGTGACTAATGCAGAGTTAGAACAAATAAGCCTAGATAGGTGTCTTGCTTTAACCTTAGATGAAATGAATGTAATAAAAAACTATTTTGAAAATGAAGAGGTAATCAAAAAGAGAACTACCCAAAACCTTCCAATATGGCCTACTGATGTAGAGCTCGAAGTACTAGCACAGACTTGGAGTGAGCATTGTAAACATAAAATATTCGCAGCAAAAATAAACTATAGTGAAGAAAATATAAAAGGTTACAAGAGACTGGGCCAACAAAACATTGGTGGTCTCTATAAAGATTTGATTAAAAACTCTACAAAGAGAATAGAGAAAGAACAAGGTAAGGATTGGTTAATATCAGTGTTTAGCGACAATGCTGGAATTGTAAGATTCGATAACTCGATAGACCTTTGTATAAAAGTAGAAACTCATAATAGTCCCTCTGCACTTGATCCTTATGGCGGAGCATTGACTGGAATCCTTGGGGTTAATAGAGACATACTAGGTTGTGGGCTCGGTGCCCGGCCGATTGCCAATATGGATGTATTTTGTTTTGCACCTCCTGCCTTGGCCGAGCAAATTGGCAGAGACAATTTGCCTGTTGGTCCAAAAGAGCCGCGGCGGATTCTGGAAGGGGTACACCTCGGTGTTGAAGACGGGGGAAATAAGAGTGGTATTCCTACAGTTAATGGGGCCTTTTTCTTCGAAGAAAATTTTGCTGGTAAACCTCTAGTCTTTGTAGGTACTGTTGGTGCTCTTCCACAAAAACTTCCTGATGGGAGAAATACCTCAAGTAAAAATGCTAATTCCAAAGATCGTATCTTTATGATTGGTGGAGCTATTGGAGCCGATGGAATACATGGGGCAACCTTTAGTTCCCTTGAGCTTAACGAAAATTCTCCCGCTACCGCCGTTCAAATTGGAGACCCGCTAACTCAAAAAAGGACCTCGGACTTTTTATTAGAAGCGCGAGACCTAGGTCTCTATTCTAGCGTCACGGATAATGGAGCCGGAGGCCTATCATCATCAGTAGGAGAGATGGCGACGATGACAGGAGGGGCAGAAATTGACCTGTCTCTCTGCCCAATGAAGTATCCCGGTTTAACTCCTTACGAATTGATGATTAGTGAATCTCAAGAAAGGATGACAGTTGCGGTTCCGCCTTTAAAAGGAGAGGAATTCTTGGCCCTCGCTAAGGCCAGGGGTGTCAGTGCCAGCGATATAGGGGAATTCAATCAAGGCGGTTATCTTAGTATTTATTATGGAAAAAATTTAGTTGCTGATCTCGAATTGGATTTTCTTCACGATGGCCTACCATCAATGAATTTGTGTGCAAAATGGGATGGGCCTAGAATAAAAGAAAGTTGGTTGAAGGATGGTTTAATTGAAAATAAGGGTGGTAAAACAACTATAAAAGAGGGCCTAAACTCACTTTTGAGCAGACCAAATATTGTCAGTAAGGAAAGCTGGGTACGAAGGTATGACCATGAGGTACAGGCCGCTACTCATATTAAACCTTTTGGTGGCGAAACTGCTTCCGGCCCCAATGATAGTGGTGTGATTTGGTTATATCCTCATGGTGGTGAGAAAGATGCAGCAGCAGTTATTGGCTGTGGGCTTAACCCTTTTCTCTCCCAATATGACCCCTACTTAATGGCCCAATTTTCTGTAGATGAGGCCATACGTAATATCGTTGCAACCGGTGGAGATATAGATAATTGCTGCCTATTAGATAACTTCTGTTGGCCAGACCC
>JABGVH010000162.1 GCA_018646195.1 Halobacteriovoraceae bacterium | reverse complement strand
TTATCTGTCTAATAAATAAAATTGAGATCGAACAAGTTTTAGTCAACTTGATTAAAAATTCGATAGATGCTCTTATGGACTCAATCACAGAGGCGCCTAAAATCAACCTGTCTATTTTAAAAAATATAGAAAAAAACTGTATTGAACTTCTGGTTTCAGATAATGGGCCAGGTGTACCTGCTGAAATAAAGGACAAAATCTTTACTCCTTTTTTCACCACTAAAAAAGTAGGGAAAGGGACTGGCCTTGGCATGGCCATCACAAAGAAACTGGTTGAAAAACATCAAGGACATATTTTCCTAGAAGACAGCGAGTCAGGTGGAACAACTTTCACTCTTCAACTTCCCTTAATCGAAATGAGTAGCTATACCCAAAATGATCAATTTTTATCGAGCTTAAGCAATCAAGAAAAATTTAAAATTCTTGTCGTCGACGACGAGCCACAAATTTTAAATGTCCTCGATACCTTTTTAAAAGACGACGGCCACATTTTTATTGGATCTACTGGAGGAGAAGAAGCTCTCAGTATCTTAAAGAAAATTGATATCGACTTGATATTTACTGACTACCAAATGCCCAATATGAACGGCACGGAGTTCGCTACAAAAATACGGGAATTCGATAAAGATATCCCAATATTATATGTGTCATCTGCCGACACGCTACCAGTATTTCAAAGGGATCAAAAAGACCTAGCTATCTCTGGCCTTATAATAAAACCATTTTCCAAAGAAGACATCCTTTCTGCGCTTGGCCAGCTTCTCGGAGTCTCTGAGAATGACTGAAATTCTAAAAAGTAAGGAACTGAGTGTTCTAATTGTTGATGATGAGGCACATATATGTGACCTGCTAGAGGTTATGCTTAAGAGCTGCAATCTATTTAGCAGCATCGTATCCTCTACTTCTGCCCAGGTAGCACTACAAAAAATTCGCAACCAAAACTTTGACTTAATTATTCTCGATAATCAAATGCCCGATAAAATGGGAATGGAGATTATAGAAATCCTATCTCAAAGTTTACGCTTTAATGAATACTGCATAATTTTTATGTCGGGGGCGATGCAAAATGAGCACGCCATTAAAGCAATCAAGCTTGGTATTAAGAATTTTTTAGTTAAACCTTTTACCCGAAAAGGACTTTTAAAGGCGGTTCTCAAGGCCCTCAATGAGGCCAAGAGCGTCGAATTTGAATAAAAAAAGGCCCAGCATCATGCCAGGCCAATTTCTTATGTATTTTAAAAAACTTAATTAAAGATTCATCAACTCTGTTACTTGAGTAATACGTGTAACGTCTTCACCACGGCATCCCTCGTTAGTACATTCTTTTGGCACTCTACAACCTAGTTCTGAATTATAGGTATAGTCTGTTTCACCACGGACTAAGATACCTTCAATTAAACCAGTAGTAGAATCGAAAACAGCTGAACCTGAGTTACCACCAAAGGTATCTAGGTTAGAAACTATGTATACATCATTACTATTATCGCGAACCCATGCACCGGCGGCAATCTTGGTGGGGAGTCCTGTAGGATGACCGATAACAACTAATGGAGTTGCATCTTTAACACGTCCTTCTGTTCTAAAAGTAAGTGGCTCTCTATCGCTAACTTCTCTTTTTAAGCGAATAAGAGCGAAATCATTCTTAGTGGCCCGTGAAAGGTCTCTTTGAACAATCTCTTTACAGCTATAAACAGCATTTTTACTGACTTCGAATTTAACCTTGTCTTGACTGTCTTTAGCGAAATCAAAAACCCATGCGTACTTATCACAGTCACTTTGAGTACGAATACAATGTCCAGCTGTTACCAGTAGGTCTTTACCTACTAGGAAGCCTGAACAATTTGCTGATGTAATTTGATCTGCAAAACGTGCGGAAGTACAGATTCCGCGACTTGAAAGTGTGCTTCCAGAAATAGAAACATTTTCTCCATTATCACTTAAACTTGAGTGAGCAATCATCCCAGCTGTAGACCTTGCAAGCTTGAGAAATAACTCATTTGATTCTTCATAAACATCTACTCTATCGTCATCTCCGTAAACTACTTTTTCGTTTGCGTAACTGTTTGATAGACCTAGACACGTCACTAGAAATAGGATCGTCCTTAATTTCATAACACCTTCCCTTAATTGTTAGATTTGTATTGCCGTTAAAATCGTTTGAGTATTAAACAAAAGTGGTCGGTCTTTGACTACTTACATCTCCTTACTTTTAAATTTTAAATGGTTAACGCGCTACGCTCTTTTTCCTGACAGGAAGATTGACGCAAGTGATCCACTAAATTGATGCCCTTCAAAGGGCGACCAGGCGGCCTTGGTTTTAAGGTCTTCCTTTGTAATTTTAGTAGCTTTATTCATATTAAGAATTGTGAAGGAGGCATTAAAGCCTGGTCTTAAGAAACCAATGCCGTGGCCGAGCGAGTCATAGGCAGTTGTCATATTACGCAGTGTGGGAAGAAACTGTCTCTGGTAGAGACCAGGATTTTCAGAGCAAACCTTTGCAATTATCCGAGGATCAAACTTCATTTCATTTATTAACCAAGTCACAAAGGGGGCATAAGTATCTAATCCAGTTAATCCACTAATACCTTTTTTCTTTTCGGCCACAGTATGGGGTGCATGATCAGTGGCAATAAAATCGATATCTCCATCTAGAAGGCCCTGCAACATCGCCTCGCGATCGGATTCAGGTCTTATGGGTGGATTCATTTGAAACAGGTGTAAATTTTCAGCAGATAGCTTGTCGGTGCTATAAAATAAGTGCTGTGGCGTTACCTCACAACTTAAGTTCAGTCCCTTTTGCCTGGCCTTTTTTATAAGTGGTAATCCTTCGCCAGCGCTATAGTGACAAAGCTTCCCGTTAAGAGAATATTTCTCTATCAGACTTATAGCTTGCTCAGTGGCCAACAACTCAGCTTCTACTGGACGGCGCTCATAATGGCTTTCTTTCAGAGCATGGTTTTCTAAAATCACAGGATCTTCGCAATGAAAACTGACCCACTGATGACTGTAATGTTTAAGCGCTTTATCAAGTTCTTCGAAATCTTTAAAAAATAATTCTCCGACACTAGGTCCCATATAGGCCTTGTAAGGCAGCGTACCTGGGATTGGCCTTGTAGAGGGACCTATTCCAGCATATAAAACAAGTGGAATAAGAGAATTTTTTGTTAAGTTTAATTTGTCGCTATAAGAGGCCAAATCGATGGGAGGAATAGGATTGTTTGGCATATCACAGGCATGGGTAACTCCGCCGTTAATCGCCGCTAAGGAGGCCGAATGAAAATCTTCTTTGTAGCAATTTGAGCCAGACATATCTTCTCTGGCATGAATATGCACATCCCCCATGCCAGCAAAAACATAGTGATCGTCGTCATAGCGATAATCTACTTTATTGGCAGGAATTCCTAGCTTGCCTACGTCTACAATTAATCCAGTTTCATCGTCAAAACAGATTTGCCCGCGATCAATATTTTCAGAATCAACAAGCAATCCCTCTAGAAATTTTTCCATAAAAATGCCGTTAATCAGTGGGCAGAAAGACCAAATTGCCACTCTCTGCCATCAGGATCTACAACGATGACAGTATCGTTATTATTATTTAAGTTACTTTTACAGTGGGTACTATTGCGATAATTTAAAAATTCTATTTTCTCTAAGACTTGGTCCAACTCTTCTCTACTACCCAAGTTAAAGTCAATCCTTGATTTTTGAAGTAATTTTTTATTCATTTTTTTTTCCACGAGCCGTAACTTAAGCAGTTCATGCGACAATAATATGTCATCTCCTGCCGGGATCACATCCATATCCAATAATTCAGCTAAAAAATTACAGAGTAATTCTTTCTGAGGCGTGAATAAAACAATAGGAGCAAGATTAAATTCCATATGGAAATTATAACCTATTTTGGTAGGGGGACCAACCTTTTGGCCAATTCCAAGACTACTGGATCGTGGAGACGCACAATCGTTCTTTGAGCGCTGGTCGTCTCAATTAATTGCCTTAAAAAGGCAAGATGGTAGATTTCCCTATCTAATAGAATATCACCTCCTAGATATTTAAAAAAACTCTTTCGGGATACACCTATTAAAAAAGGAAAACTGGGAAATTTTTTCATTAAGTCAGGCACTTTGCCCAGCAAGATCAAGTTTTGTTTTAGCGTTTTAGAAAAGCCGAAACAGGGGTCCAGGATTATTCTATTCTCAATACCATGCTTCTTAAACAACTTGATTCCCTTAGAAAAAAAATACTCCAGCTCTTTAGCGATATCAGTATCTGCATCACTCTTTGCATAATCCATATGGCCCGAGGTTAATTCTCGGGTTGGCGAATTATTATGACAGAAAACGTAATCAGCGTTGGGGCAATCATCGATTAAAAAGGAGGCAATAGAGTCATCAAAAATGCCACTAACATCGTTCCAGACAATATTCTCTCCAGGAAATTTAGCATAAATATATTTAAAAGTATTAAGGCGATAGGTATCTACACTTAAAATGGTGCTTTTCCATAAATCCGTATTAGAAAAAAGCGGTACTAAGAATTTATCAAATCTAGCGATTTCTTCTCGTTCGCTTATTTCGGAATTAAAGGGAGCAGTTGACTCCGCTCCCACGTCCAAAAAATGGCAACCCTTATTTAATAATGAATTAATTTTTAAAGTTGTTTCGGTGAGACTTGATAACTCTCCACCGTCAGAAAATGAATTAGGGGTGATATTAATCACCCCCATTGCCTCGATACTATTAAAATTTAATGACATCTTTTCTATGCCAAAACAGGATCGTCCCCGGACTTATCACTAACGCCTGAGTCTTTTTTCTCTGCAACTGCTTCACTTTCATCGACACTACTTGAACTACCACTGTCGTTGTCAGTTGATTCAAGAGAAGGAGCGCCAATATCTTCTCCCGCAACCAGGGCCTTAACTTGGGCAAAATCTAATGTTTCCCAAATGATAAGTCCTTCGGCTATACGAGCAAGTGCGTCTTTATTGTCGGTTAGTATTTTCATCGCCAGCTTATAGTTTTCATCGATTAAGCGATAAACTTCTTCATCGATTTCCTGCGCCGTCTTTTCCGAGTAATCGGCCTGTTCCGCGTAAGGGTTGGCCCCAGAGAGTGGAGAAGAACCTGTTCGTTTTAAATTAATTGGCCCAAGCTTTTTGCTCATTCCCCACTTTGTAACCATACTGTGGGCAAGCTGAGTGGCACGCTCAATATCATTAGAGGCACCATTGGTGTATTCACCAAATATTAATTCCTCAGCGCAACGTCCTCCCATCAAGAAGGCAATAAAATTGACCGCGCGAATATTGCTCATTGAAAGCTTGTCTTCATCTGGAAGTGTTTGGGTTACTCCAAGTGCGCCTCCCCTAGGCATAATTGACACTTTATGAATAGGATCTGTTTGCGGAAGGTTCATGCCGACCAAAGTATGCCCAGCTTCGTGATATGCGGTATTCTTTTTTTCATGATCAGAAACAACCATAGAGCGTCTTTCAGGACCCATTAGGACCTTATCTTTGGCCGATTCAAAGTCGCTCATCTCCAGATGCTTTTTATTTAATCGAGCTGCACTTAATGCGGCTTCATTTACTAAATTTGCCAAATCAGCTCCAGTAAAACCTGGAGTCCCTTTGGCCATAATTTCAAGATTTACATTCTCGCTTAGAGGAGTTTTTTTGGTATGGACTTTTAATATTCCAAGTCGTCCTCTTACGTCAGGAGCTCCTACCATTACTCTTCGGTCAAACCTTCCAGGCCTTAAAAGGGCAGGGTCCAGAACATCAATCCTATTAGTTGCAGCGATTAGGATTACTCCCTCATTTGACTCGAAGCCATCCATCTCGACTAATAATTGATTGAGCGTTTGTTCTCTTTCATCATGTCCACCGCCAAGTCCGGCACCACGGTGGCGTCCAACCGCATCGATTTCATCTATAAATATAATACAAGGAGCATGTTTTTTCCCTTGTTCAAAAAGATCTCTCACTCGGCTGGCACCAACACCAACAAACATTTCAAC
>JABGVH010000242.1 GCA_018646195.1 Halobacteriovoraceae bacterium | reverse complement strand
GAGTCCGATAAGAAAAATCTGATCATCGCGTACGAACCTGTTTGGGCAATAGGCACCGGAAAAACCGCCAGCGCTGAGCAGGCGGAAAAAGCTCATAGTTTTATTCGCACTCATCTCGGTGAGAATATGGGTTATGACGGAGAGCAGTTGATCATTCTTTATGGTGGCTCAGTAAAACCTTCTAACGTGGAAGAGCTACTCTCCTGCCCCAATATTGACGGTGGATTAGTGGGAGGCGCCAGTCTTAAGCCGGCGGATTACTCGAGCCTCTGTCGCGCCGCCGCAAAACAGAGCTAAGTTTTAAGACAAATGACTGAAACTACTAAAGACTTTTTTCAATTCCTTGCCAAAAGTCTTGATATTAGATAGATAATGAGAGCAAATTTTTAAAAAGGTAAAAAGACATGACTAGTTCATTAATGGTTTTCCACACAATTATTTCAATTCTCCTAATCGTTACAGTACTTCTCCAATTTGGGAAAGGTGCCGAAGCGGGTTTAATGGGTGGTGGTTCTGACCAAGTTTTTACCGGTGCTCAACAAGGAAATATTCTCAGCCGGATAACCGTTGTTCTCTCTATAATTTTTGCCGCTAATTCAATTCTTTTGGCGCGTATCCAAGGTGGAAATGTTGGAACTTCAATCCTAGATGGCGAAGCTCCAGTTTCACGACCACTCAATAGTGATGCAGCAGTAGAGGCCAAGAAAGAAGCGGCTCCTACTACTCCTGCTACCGAAACTAAAAAGTAATACCAGCGTTACGGCAGTGGATCCCCATCAACTCGATAGTATTAAACAAGAGTACCACCATTTAGATAGCTACTATTTTAACACTGCCTATTTTGGACCCAGTCCATACAGTGCCAAACAAAAAGTCGCACGCGCCTTACAAAAAGAATTAGACCCTTCCTTTATCAATTACAATACTTGGATGGGAATTTCAGAGCGGACCAGGCAGCAGATTTCGCGTCTAGTAGGTTGCTCTCCAGACAATATCACTCTCTCCACCTCCACTTCAGATATCATCAGCATCGTTGCCAATGGATTTCCCTTTGAAAAAGGTGATTGTGTGGTGGCGATTAATCGTGACTACCCCTCTAATATACTGCCTTGGATGCTGGCGCAAAAAAATCGTGGCATTCAATTTGAATCCTTAGAGCTTGGGAAAGAATTGATCCCTACTGTTAAGTGGCTTAAAGAAAAGTTACCCGCCAATACTAAAGTCTTCAATATCTCTCATGTCACTTTTGATACTGGCAAGAAAGTCGATATTTTAGGTATAGGAAAATTTTGTCGCGAGAGAGGAATTCTTTTCTGCGTTGATGCCACCCAATCACTAGGTGGCATGCCTATCACCAGCGAAGAATTAGCGGTGATAGATGTTCTCGCCTGCTCCACTTATAAGTGGTGCCTAGGCCCCTACGGAACTGCCTTCGCCTATTTTAGCCAAGAGGCCATTTCTAAAATACAGCATACAACTGGCAATTGGGTTGTCAGTCCCAATTCTAAAGTGGTTACCAGCCTCTTAGAGTACACTACCGAAACTTTGCCTGGGGCACGTAAATACGACCGTGGCCAAGGTTCTAATATGCTGGCCAACGCCTGTCTCGAAGCCGGTCTCGATATTATTTTGGAAGTAGGACTTGAAGACATAGCCGTGCATAATGCCTCGGTTAGGGATTACTTTTTAGAAAATTATCCCCGAAAAAAATTCCAACTGATTACTCCGACTGATTTTATGGGCAATATACTTTCACTAAAAGCGGTAAGTTCAGACTCGGTAACACTGGAAAGAGAGCTTAAATTTCGCAATATCGATGTCAGCGTCCGAGAAGGCAACGTAAGATTATCTTTTCATCTCTTTAATTCTAAAAGTCAGGTGGATTCACTAATTCGAGCGTTGGATATTTAAGCGGCTTTCTTCTTTTTCTTACTTTTGCTTTTCTTCTTAGTACTCTCTTTTGCTTGGCTAACTTTTCCAAAATCTTGGTCTTCTTTTTTAAAGAAATTTTTCTCTTTAAGGTTTGCCTCTACTTTCTGCAAGGGGAGGACATTATGTGGTTTACAGGCATCAAAGTCATCGGGCAGCTCTTGATTGCCTTTACCTTTCAAGACAATCTTACTGGCATTCCGAGTGAAGATTTCAAAAATCTTAGGATCAATTTTACGCCCTACGGATTTCGCCATGACTTCAAGCGCGTCTTCAGTTGAAAGTACATCGTGGTAGGAGCGTTTAGTAGTAATAGCGTCAAAGAAATCGGCGATGGAAGTAACCTTCGCCATAACATGAATTTCTTCATCTTTTAATTTTTTAGGGTAACCGGTTCCGTTTACATTCTCATGGTGTTCCAGAATAACTCTACGGATGATATCCCAATTGACGTCGTCCCCTCCGCAGTCTGTATGGCCATCTAAGAGCTCATTGCCAAACTCCGGGTGCTTCTTAATCATCTCAAAATCTTCGTCAGAGAGCTTGCCGGGATTATTTATAATCTGAGTTGGTATTTGAATTTTACCAAGGTCGTGCAGTAACCCACCTAAACCGGCCATGGTAATTTCCAAATCTGTGGCATCGGGCTTAAGCGCTCTAAAAAGCGAAATACAATACATCGAAACATTTATCGAGTGATCATAAGTATAAAAGTCATGGAAGCTTAAACTCCCAATAAGATTTTGAACTTCGGTAATATCAAAGTCCTTGACCACTTCAACCATGGCCTCAACAGACTCACGACAACCTTCGATTGCCTCTTCCAAAATTTCTGTATTAAATTCTTTTTCTTCATCAAAGAGTTTATCTAGGTAAAGGATCGCCGAGTCTTTTATAATTTCTGTTTTCGTAACAGGCGAAGCATCTTTCTTCTTCACTAGGCTTTTTAGGTAGGCGCTTCGTTGAGATTCAAGAATATACAATTGGTGGTATTTTCCTTTAAAGCCTTTTAAGTCTTCTTCACAGAGGCGACCATTTTTTGGAAAGATCCTAACAAATTTTTCATTGGTTTCGTGAGAAGAGGAATTTATATATAGGTCGTAAGGTAGATTTTCATCTACCAATACCAAGTCGAAACCGACTGAAAAAAAACTTTTTGCTTTTAGCTCCGCCATATTTGACTGCGCTCCTTCCTAACTTATCGGAAAAAAAGAAGAACTTATTAAAATAATTGGCTTGAATGGCCGTTAAGTGACCGACTAAATGACTTGCTTAATGGCGCTAACTAGCTCATTTTTGGAAAAAGGCTTCATCACCATTTTTATATGGTGGTCTTGGTATTTCTGAACAAAATTATCATCTATCACGCCGCTGACCACTACTATCGAAACGTCACTATTACTTTCTATTTCTTTGACGTAACTAAGTACTTCACCGCCGTTCTCTCCATCCAGGTTAATATCCAAAAGGATGCAGTCGAGGGCCTGAGTATTGAGAATTTCCTTGGCCGCCTCTAAGTTATCGGCCAAAAAAATGCCATTCACTTCACCCATCAAAAATTCACGAATAACATCGAGAACCTCAAACTGGTCATCAACTACCAGCAAATTTATTTCCTTCAATTCTTTACTCATAAAAACAATCTTACTTGAAGAGTAGGGACAAAAAAAGAGGACTTAAAAAGCCCTCTTTCCACTATTTTAAATATTAGTTAATTTCTAAAACGGGATATCATCAGCAGTAAAGTTAGCGTCTGTTGAAACTTGATAATCTTGATTCATAACGCTTGAATCACTTGGTCCTGGTTGCGCCATGCTATTGTCACGAGTTGGTGCACCTGCTTCACGACCACCTAGAAATTGCACATTACGAGCAACTACTTCAGTAGTGTAGCGTTTCTGACCATCTTTTCCGTCCCAAGAACGAGTTTGAAGTGAGCCTTCAATAAAAGCTTGGCGACCTTTGGCCAAGTACTGGTTGCAAAGTTCTGCAAGTTTTCCCCAAACAACAATACGATGCCATTCAGTGCGCTCTTGTTTCTGACCACTCTTGTCGTTCCAAGCTTCACTTGTAGCGACAGAAAAATTTGTAACAGCTTGCCCGGATGGTGTGTACTTCAATTCGGGATCTTGTCCTAGACGTCCTAGTACAATTACTTTGTTTACGCTCATTGTGTTTTTCTCCTAATAGCAAGTACCTCAGGTTCAATGTCTCTCTTGCTACCTAAAATGTTTAATTTGATAGGGCAAAGAATAGCCCAGAACCTAGAACTTGTCTCGCAAATCCCGACAAAAAGAATAGGGGATAAGCTTCTAATAATTGGAAGATCAGCATTGCGGAGTAAAAATATTTGCTTAGCTTAAGTAAGGATTTGACTCCACCGGCTCGGCGGGAAATTCTACCGATTGGCCCTGAAAGGCCTCGACGGGACTATCTGCCGTAGCCTGGGCCAATGCTTCCTTGCGTTGCCAGAATTCATCCACCAATTGGCGGGCGACTTTGACGTCTTTTTTATACCATCCTGCATCAAAACCGCAGTGAGGACAGGGAACTTCTTTTCTAAAATTGAGTCTAAAAGCTACCTCAAAACAGGCCCAAACCGGGAAGAACCAGAAGACTGAGCGGGGCCCCATAAAGGACCAGGTTAGCGCCATTAAAACCACCGAGATAATCCCCACCTGCAAGTAATTCTTAAGCGACATATGGGGGTCGGCCTGCATTGCCCTCTCAGTACTGCAAAGGGGGCAGAAAAAACGCATCGCTGGATTTTTGTAGCGAAGGGTTCTTGTTTGAAAAGGGGCGTGGCGCTTCTTGAGCCTAGATCGATTCATACTAGTATTCTATAGTATTCCAGCAGCGGGACCAGGCCGGAAAAATAATCCCTTCTATTTTTGACGCCTGATTGGCCCTTTAAGTACCATGGTAACACTGTGAAAAAAGAAACAAAGACCGCCCAAAATAGTCGAGAGCGGGGACAATTAAGCATTTTTCTGGGCATGACAATGATTGTTGTGATGACCATGATCGCTTTCATGGTCAACGTCGGTCTCTTTGTTAAGGCCAAAATTAATCTCCAAAATGCCGTCGACTCAGCCGCCTGGGCGGGGGCCGCTGTACAGGCGCGCCAGCTGACAAATATCTCCTACCTCAATTGGGAAATGCGAAATGTTTATAAAGAGTGGATGTTTAAGTACTACATCCTCGGAACTAAAGGCCTCAAAAGAACCGACCTTGCCAATATAAAAAGTCCCACAGAACCAGGTGGACCCGACCCTAGTAAAATGAACTTTAGAGGCCAGCCCTTTAATCAATTAGGTGACGCCGACTATAAAGCAAATGTCTTTGACATGTTCAACGCCCCCTCCATCTGTATCCACTTTGGCAGCACCCATAATATTTGTGGCATCGCCAATCTGCCGGGATTGCCGCGCTTTAAAACGGTGGGGCTGCCTTCAATTTCTGAACACCACGAAAGTTTCCTCAACCAACTTGTCGCCAAGAAAGCCTTGGCCTGTGAAGAGCGAACCGATATTAATTTTGGAGCCGCCTTGCTCTGGGCCTATGGCACCCGCTCGACTAAAGAATATAAAACAGTGCCACTGATTGCCTCTGACCGAATTGGCGCCTGGCCGTTAGCAGTTGAGCTAGCGCTTCGCATGCGCAACCTTGAAATGTTAGTCAATCGACCTCCCGTTTCAGAGCCAATCTGCGGAGCCGCTGGCGGCGGTGCCTGCACTACAGTCGAGGCACTCGAAAATGAAGCCAGTCCACAAATACCTCTCAATGAGAGACCAATTAAAGCTTTCCTAACCGGCTTTAGAAATCTCGGTGGTGGGGCGATCAAAAATAATGACAACTCCACCGGTTTAGCCGGGGATGAATTCTCAGGCTCATTTAAATTAACAGAGCTGCCCCCTACCCCAAAGACCGTCGACGCCGAATCTCTCAGCGGCTTTTTGATTCCCGCGGGTGCCACCATCACCGGCGTCTCGGCGCTTAGTAAGCACTACTTAGACTTACAAATTTATCCCATAAACTTCGTTACTTTCTACACCAACTTCGTGCCCACTACTGACCCCGCTGGCTACACTTCAACAGTTAAAGCAGGGGGGGCTTGCTACGCCTCTAAGACCGCCTTAATTATTCCGGGTTACCCCTTTGGCTTTATTAAAAACCCAGAAGTCCTGACCTACTATGCAGTCAAGGGCGAGGCAAAATTCATCGGACTCTTTTTTCCCTTTAATGAATTTGAAGGCATCCAAATGCAGGCCTACGCCGCCGCCAAACCGATGGGGGGAAGAATAGGACCCAGGCTCTTTGGAATTGGCGCCGATGGCCGCTCAGTTGTTCCTAGAGATGATGGCTCACAAAACCGCACCAATCCCTACGTCTTAGGATTCAACACCGCCGGGCTGACCGAATTTACAGTAGGCTCGCCGATTCCCTGTGATCCCGATTTTTGGATCAACGGCTCCGGCAAAGCAATTGGCGGCAACCCAACTTCTGGTGAAATTTTCTTTGGTATTCCCAATATGATTTTTGAATATGACAACATCGAAGACCTGGCAGTTCACAATAGCGGGACCAGCAATTATCTGGAGCTTGATCGCGCCACTACTGAGCCAGTCGCCAGAGACATAAAAGAACAAATGGGTCTCTACGATTCCACTCAATTCGAACTTTTTGCCAGACTCCAAACCGATATCACCGCCTCCCCCGACACCTCAATGTCTGGTGAGGAAATTCTAAAAATCATTCACAAAGTCAGGGCCCCCACAAAGTATGAAGCGCTCAATTACCTAATTCCTTCTCTGCAGGAGCTTAACGATCCCGACCAACTAGAGGTCACTCACCTCATCAATCGCGCCAATGAACTGCCCGATGCTCCCGGTACTTTTGCCTATAATCTCTATGCCCCGCTTTTTGGAGTCGGTACCCTTTATGCCAATGTCTCAACTATCGAGACTGAAGTCGGAAAATATATAGACGGCAGTAGCCTGGCGATCGATAAATTAATTGAAGGACTCAAAGGCGTGCATGACTTTATGATTGATCCCGCCAAGAACCCCACCGTCGGCAGTGCTGGCTATGTCGAGGCCGCCAAAGAAATCTATAAGCCAGGTCCGGCCTTAGCTGGCAAGGCTGCCGGCGATGCTGACTGTGACAGTGCCAGCGTGGCGCAAAAATTTGACCACTTCTTTCGTGGCGGCTCTGAAGGTTGCGGCGTGCTGCCGCTAAAAGAGCGGATGAGCGAATATATTAACGACCAGGCAGCAACCAACCCCGCCTATGCACTGTCCTACTCAACTCACTACACCGAGCCCAAATTTAATATGTCGACTTTAATGACGGGCTTCCGGCCAGGCCCTCGGGAGGGCGCAGATGACACTGGTGTTGTCATCGGGGCCTTCGACAGCCAGCCAGCTCTTGCTGCTAAGCGAAACTTTTACAGCACCAAATTTGTCTCAGTTAAGAACGTCAGCGACGCTGGTTCTGACCCCTATAGTCAAATTAATCCCTATATTGAATCCAAGCAGCTTAAAAGCCCCAACGATTTATCGGGTAGCATCATGGCCAATAAGCTCAAGGCCTCGTCCCTGTCAGACTTTGGGGAGTTATTTTACTAGCTAAAATTACTTGAAAAAAAGTCCCACCTTCCTCTATACTGCCCTGTATGTTGAGCAAATTGATAAAAGGAGCACTTTCCGTGGCCAAGAAGAAAATAGCAAAGAAGAAAAAAGTAGCTAAGAAAAAAGTTGCTAAAAAGAAAGCGACCAAAAAGAAAGTTGCAAAGAAAAAGGTAGCTAAAACTTCATCTACCAAAAAGAAGAAAACTGCCAAAAAGAAGGTCGCCAAAAAGAAAGTTGCTAAGAAAAAGGCTACCAAGAAAAAGGTTGCTAAGAAAAAGGCTACCAAGAAAAAGGTTGCTAAGAAAAAGGCTACCAAAAAGAAAAAAGCAGCGGTTGTTGCTAAAGCAAAAGCTGAGCCAAAAGAAAAGAAAGCTAAGAAGGCCCCGACCGTTGTTTCGAAGAATTCAGATGACGAAAAAGGAACTTCTAAAAGTGAAGTCGAGTCCCTCGAAGAGGATATGGCCGAAGATAAAGATTCGAAAACTAAACCTTTGAATGCTGAATATAATCCAGACGACGAAGCCGATGATGACAGTGCCGCCGGCGAATACGGTTACGGCTGGGGATATAATGACGGATTCGATAAACCAGATCAAGACAACCCTGAAGTGATGGACGAAGACGAGCTCTATGCTAAAGGGCTACTCGATAAGGCCGAAAAAGAAAACGAAGAACTATAGTGCCTAAACTCTCTTATTTTTATTTCGAGTCTTGCCCATTCCGTAGGATGGTCAATCAAGTCATTGAACAGCTCAATATCAAAGTTGAATACTGTAATATTCATGCTGACGAAAAGGCCTTCGAGTTACTGCATAAGACAACCGGTAAGACCATGGTGCCTTGTCTCTTTATTGATGGAAAAGCACTTTTCGAATCCGCAGATATTGTCGCTTGGCTGAAAGACAATGCCGAACGCTTAGAAAAAATTTAGGAGTACAAATTGGAAATTCGAGACCCTGTACACGGCTCCATTCACGTCGTTAAGGAAGCAGAAGCTATTATTCAAGCGGAATTTTTCCAACGTCTTAGGGGTATTTTACAGCTAGGTTTTACTGAATATATTTTTCCAGGCGCCACTCATACTCGCTTTTTGCACTCTATAGGAGTGATGGAAATTGGCGGCCGTGCCTTCGATCAATTATTCTCGACCCATCTAGGGAATTCTGAATTCCTACGCCTCAAAGAAACTTTTAAGCTCGCTTGTATGCTTCACGATGTTGGACATGCGCCGCTTAGCCACTCCACTGAAATAGTCATGCCCAGTCTGGCGGAATTAAAAATCCCCTGTCGCTTTCTCTCTAGCAAAGACCTTTCCTCTGAGCGCCAGGCCACTCACGAAGACTATACAATTAAATCCATCGTCGATAGCTCACTCTCCGACTCTTTTAAGGACATCGAAAATAAATACGGCGTTCAAAAAGAATTTGTCGCCGATATTATTCGTGGAAAAACTAATGAGCCAGAATATTTCACTATTCTAGGTGTCAATTATTTTCCTATCCTGCACCAACTTGTCTCCAGTGAAATGGACTGCGACCGCATGGATTACCTATTAAGAGATAGTTACTTCTGTGGCGTCAGTTATGGGAATTACGACCTCGATTGGCTACTCGATAACCTTGAAATTTGTGTCATTGATGGCGAGGCCAATTTAGGTATTAGTGAAAGGGCCGTAGTTACCTTCGATGATTTCTTATTAAGTCGCTATCATATGTTTGTGATGGTTTATTTCCATTATCGCCCGGTATGGATTGAGCAATTACTCTATAAATATTTTGCCTCTGCTCCTGGTGAGTACAGTATTCCAGCTGATATTGAAAAATATATTGAACATGACGATCATTATTTGATGAAAATTTTAAGGGCCAGTAAAAACCAATACGCTGAAATGATTGTCAAAAATAATATACCTTCAAAAATTTACGAGTCTTTTAATAACGAACAATTGGTCAACCTTGAAAAAATTGAAACTTTTTTAAAGACTGAAGATATCGAGCATATACGTTGCTCCTCCCTAGGCCGTCTTTCAAAATATTACTCAGCAGATGAAAGCCCCAGCGACAAGTATTCAATGAAAGTAGTCAGGAAATTAAGAGGTTCTGATAAAAAAATCTATTCAGATATTAACCAAGCAACCGACCTTTTTAGCAAATTTAGCCAATCCCACCATGTTAATCGGCTTCATTGTAATACTGAGTCCTTAACACCTGGCTTAAGAGCGAAGCTTGAGGACATGATTAGCTCTTGAGACTTTTCGAACAATAAGAGATAATTGACCCTAATTCAAGGGTATCTTTTAATGAATAGAATTTCACTCTACACATTACTCATTTTAATTTTCCTGGGGCTTTCTAAAAGTTTTGCACCCTCTGAACATAAGACTCCTAAAATTGATAACGCCTTGGTCTTTCCCAATTATTTTCTTGGTTCTCCTCTCTCTTCAATACTAGTAGATGCCTTTCAAACTGGTTTTTTAATTAAAACCTATTTCTTAAAATTTAAACAAGTTGGATTTGGAGGCTCGCGAACAGTCATTATTCGAACTTCTAAGAGTTTCTGGAATGAATCAACTCAGTATATGGGAATGTCCCTTTTCCGCCGCAATCAAAGAGACGGCTCGACAAGCGCCGTACCAATGCCACCTGGCTCTATTTACATAGGTAATGCCGCATATGGAATATGGGAATATAAGGATTCGGGAGAAAGGGCTTGGAAATTTTTTAATGCCTACAGAAGTTTCCCCCAAATCTTTGGTTGGGACAATTGGTCTCCAAGTTTTGCTTTTTATGAAAAGCTGAAAATTCATCGCCATAATGAAACCCCTTTCTTAGGTCTAAAAAAAGAATTTGGAATAGATGGAATAATCAGTAAAAAATCTTATCCAGATTTTTTCAAAGAAGAACCAGTTTTTAATTTTAATTTTAAAAAGAATTTTTCGAAGTTAGTATGGTTCCCAGGGTGGAAAGCGAAGCCACTTTTAAAAAGGGCGAGGTAGGAAATGAACGAGCTTTTTGACAAGTTAATTTTAAGAATCGTATTTACTGGCTTTATGTGTCTGATTCTATTTCTTTACAAGTATGCTCATCGCTTCCTATACCCTTCTTCTCGAGAGCAAATGTTTAAACGATTTTTTCCCTCCAAAAATTCGCCGGACACCCTGCATCTCTTTTCAAGGCTTATTGGAATAAGTGTACTTTTTTCTGAGTTTCACTTCGATCTCGATGAACGTCTCCCAATTGCATTGTCAATGTTTGCAATTCAAGCGACTCTTACCTGTTTTATTTATTTAGCGTCTATTTATATTATTGAAAGTATCGTCCTTTATAACTTCGAATACTCAGACGAAATATTAAAGAGAAAAAGTTTTCCCTACGCTATAATTAGTTTTGCCCATTCAATCGGAATTGCTTATATATTAAAAATTGTTCTAGCGGTATCCAATAATTCCTTAATACTTTTATTATTTCTATGGCTCTTTTCCTTGGTAATTTTAGGCTTTGCCACTAAAACTTTCTCGATACTTTCAAAACTCAATTTTAATCGACTTTTAGTGCAAAAAAGTATGACCTTAGCCTTTTCATACACTGGTTTTATTTGGGGTTGGACATTGATCATTGCCTCGGCGCTCAATCACCAGGTAGTAGACATCCGTTGGTACGGAATTCAGGTTATCTTAAAAATATTACTAGCACTTATAATCTTACCTATTTTCAGGCGCAGCCTTATTTGGATTTTTAAAATACAAGACGATTTTGATCCAGAACTAAAGGGAGAATCCAACCAAAACACTCAAGAAGTAGACTTTGGATACGGAGTATTTGAAGGATCTATCTTCTTTACCTGTTGTTTTTTAACAACTGTCATCACTGGCAATATCAATTTCGGCACTTTTTACCCAATTTATTGATAAGTATTAAATAATTTTAACTATCTGACTAAAATACCCGATATATAGAACGAGTGTCTTTAAGAGTCATGGAGACTTAATGGATTTAAAAGCATTTCAGATGCTGGAATACATTAATAATAGGTTAAACAATATTGAAAAAAATATTGCCAACCTAGATGAAAAAATTGAATTCTCAATTCAATTACAACGGAACCACTTGATTAGAATCAAGCATGGTGAGACCGTTGATGACAATATGATTCTTATGGGACAACCCTATAATGACCTAAGCCCAAAAAGTTCTTACTCGGTTTATAAAAATGCAGACATGGATTATATCATCGTTGATGTTAGCCATGAGAAATCAAAACCAAAAGTGCATATCGAGGGAGTCATTAGAATTCCACTGGAAGAATTAGTCACTCGCTACTCGGAACTTCAAAGCAAAACTACCCCGATCTTAATAATTTCAGAAAAGGGTCTGCGTTCTATTCAGGCCTGTGAGCTCTTGGTGAAAAAGGGCTACTTTAATATTAATAATGTCTCTGGTGGGTATCATTTTTGGCCAGAAGCCGGCACTGCCAATAAGCTTAAAGCTGCTTAGAAGTCTCTTCGTTACTCAATCTATGATGGAAATTTTTTAATAAGAGTTCAACTCTATCGAGCTCAACTTCGCCGACGACTTCAGAGTAATTTCGCTCAAGCTCATTAATACTTTCAAATAAGTTAAATTTAAATTTAAGACCGTACTCAGTTAGGAAGATATTCTGTTCCCGCTTATCAAGCACGTTGACCTTGCGAAAAATATAACCCCTCTTCTCAAGTTCATTCAGATGGCTCGTCATGGTCTGTTTTTTAAGGCCACAACCGCCACCGATTTCTTTGATGGTAGGTCCCTCGGATTCGCAGATATAAAGTAACACTTCTAGAAAGCTTGGACGCAAATCGGTATAACCTCTTTGCTGTAAGGTGCTCAAAAGCTCCGTGCTATAGACACGATAAATCTTCTTGAGGAGACTTCCTATGGTAGAAATTTTCTTCATGTTCTTTACTTACCAAGTTATATAGTATGCTTTTAAGACTATATAGCAGTTTCTGCAGAGTTTCACAAGCAGAGATAAGTACTTGAATTAAAAGGTTTTTTAGAGTTCTTTGACAGGAAAGTCGGGGAGAACCCGGCTTAGCTCTTCAGGAATTGCCATGGCCCCCTGCGCCTTCTGACCACTACTCATTTCTGTTGGCGGTAGACTGACACTTGGATTCAGACCCTGATGCCAAAGCGCCATACGGACTTCTTTGAGGGTGGGATTTTTCACGGAGTTATGAGTCGAGGCATTACCTTGAGGAATCGTAACCAATGCAAAGAAAAAGAAGATCCCAACAACTGCCCAGATTTTCGACAAAGGATGCATTTTAACTCCTTGAAATTAGGAGAGGAAAGGCCCTCTCTCCTCTATAATTTGCAAGGGTTGTGCCAGGAATTAGAAAAGGTTACGGGAGTTCGAGAGAGAGGTGGCGATTCCACAGCAGACTCCAAAAGTCAGCAAACTGGAACCTCCGTAAGACATTAGGGGTAGCGGCAATCCCACTATGGGCATCAGTCCCATCACCATGCCCATATTGATAAAGGTGTGCCAGAAAAAGAGCGACATTATTCCCATTACCACCAGAGAATCGAAGATCCGATTGACCGAGGTAGCGAGCCAAATAAATCGATAGAATAAAATCAGAAAGAGGCTAATCAAAATAAGCGAACCAAAGAAGCCATGCTCTTCGTTAAAAATTGAGAAGACAAAGTCAGTATGATTTTCAGGAAGGTAATTAAGCGAAGCTTGCGAGGAATTGAGGAAGCCTTTTCCAAAGAACTTCCCTGAACCAATCGCAATTTTAGATTGTATGGCATTGTAGCCTGAGCCCTGGGCGTCCGCACCAGGGTTTAAAAAAGTCACCACGCGGCGTTTCTGATAAGACTTTAGCCCAAAATTATACATCGCAAGGCTTGAAATTATTCCCATAAGAATAATAATGGCCAAGGACTTCAATTTTAAGCGGCGATAAAAAGTCACCACAAAGAAGATAAGAAGAATTAAGAGCCCAGTCCCTAGATCTGGTTCGGCGACAATCAGGGCGGTTGGGATCATCACTATTATAAAAGGAATAATTAAGTTTCTTAATCCCAATTCAGAATCGACATTATTTTTGGAATACCAACGGGCCAATACTAAAATTACCGATATTTTCATTATCTCAGAGGGTTGAATTCTAAATGGCCCAAGCACTAGCCAGCGTTGCGCCCCCATACCTTTATGCCCTAGTACTAGAACAAGTCCCAACAGGATTAGGTTGGCGACATAGACTAAGTAAGAGAAGCGATAAAAATTCTTAGCTTGAATAAAGCTAACCCCTACTCCGATAACCAGCGAAAATAAATACCACTTAATTTGAGTTTGATAGAGGCCGGAAATATGGGCAGAAGCATGGGTCGCCGAATAGAGATTTAATATCCCCATAATGAAAATGACCAGGGAGATTCCAAAAAAAGTGAAATCATATTTCTTGAGGGCGTCCCATAAGGCACTAGTATTCATTTATTCATCCTCTTCTTTTTTTGCTGCCTCTAACTCGGCGGCCAATCTTTCTTTTTCAGCAGCTGCTCTTTTCTGCTTATTAATCATCTTGCTATAAGCTACACGTTCTTTAATTGCATAATTTTTCTTTAATTCGGGATAATACTTGCGCATGTACTCGTTAATAATTGCCTTGGCAACAGGTGCAGCCGCACTAGAACCATGACAGCCATGTTCAACTACAACCCCAACAGCGATTTTTGGATCATCAGCAGGAGCATAGGCGGCAAAAACTCCGTGGTGCCTAAAACGGTATTCTTTTTCTTCACACTTATTATAAAGCTTATCAGGAGAAGAGTTGACCACCTGAGAAGTTCCAGTTTTACCGGCCATCTGAATTCCACTGCCGCGATGCCACCAGGCGGTGCCTTTTCTCTTATTTACCACTTCAAAGAGGCCACTTTTAATTTGCTTATAAGTCTCAGGGCTAATCTTTATTTCGCTGATTAGTTTAGGACTATACTTAACTTCCACTTCTCCCGAGTTATTAAAAATTTCTTTAATAAGATAAGGCTGATAGAGCTTGCCCTCGTTGGCGATCGCCGAATAAGACATCGCCAATTGCAGTGGAGTCGTCAGAACAAATGATTGACCGATTACACAAGAGAGTGTTTCTCCCTGCACCCAATCTTGGCCGTAGCGCTTCTGCTTCCACTCCCTAGTTGGCACCAGCCCCATCGTTTCGTTTGGTAAGGTAATTCCCGTGCGCACTCCAAAGCCAAACATCCTGGCATACTTGGCCAGAATATCGATATCCATTTGCGTCGCTACTTTATAAAAATAGACATCACATGATTCACGAATAGCTTTTTTAAGATTTACTTTGCCATGACCGTATTGTTTCCAGCAGTGAAACTTTCTTCTTCCTAAGCGAAATTTTCCGGTGCATTTAACAGTTGTATTTTCGTCAACGATGCCTTCTTCAAGCGCGGCAATTGCCGTAATCGTTTTAAAAGTTGATCCTGGTGCGTAGTGATCCTGAATACTGCGATTCCTCAATGGCTTCTTGTCATTATTTATCAATGACGACCAATAACGCTGAGTAAGACCGCGGCTAAATTGAGTCGGGTCATAACTAGGTCTTGAAATCATCGCTAAAATCTCACCAGTATTGACGTCTACCGCTACTGCCGCTCCAACTTTATCTTTAAGCGCTTCATAGGCCTTTAGTTGAAGGTCGCGGTCAATAGTCAATCTTATGTTCCGCCCTGGCTTAGGTCGTTTATTTTCCAATCCTTTAAAAAGATCATCGTCACGGATATAGCGTTTCTTTCTACCTTGGGCATCCACTTCCACATACTCGTAGCCGTCTAATCCCCTTAAGTTGAGATCCAGCTTCTCCTCTAGTCCTGCTTGGCCAATAAAATCACCAAGGCGGTAATTAAAATTGTCGCGTTTTCTAAATTTAGGAGGCTGTTCTTGAGAAACTTCTGAGATATAACCGAATAAGTGACCACCTACTTTTTTATCTCGGTACTCTCTCGAAATAAATTTTTGAACACCAACGCCTGGCATTTTAAAATTCTCGGTTTCTATTATTGCCACTTCTCCCCGAGAAATATTTTTCTTTATAATAATTGAGCGGTAACGAGCTTGACCTCGATTCTTCTTTAAGATTTTATTGATCTTATTTTCGGTCATATTCAAAATTTCAGATAGCTTGGCCAAGGTTTGTTTTTTATTTTTTAAAAATTGCGGAGTCACAGTGGCGTCAAAGCGAGGAATATTATGAACCAATAATTCATTATTCCGGCTGTATACCATTCCTCTAGGGGCCTTTAATGGTTCTTTACGAAGGCGATTCTCTTGTGAGTAAAGTAGTAATTGTTCACCTTTGTAAATTTGAAGATACCAGAGCCTGGCAAATAGAATCGAAAAACAGAAGAGAACAATATTAAAAATGATATCGGCGCGCTTTTTGTGGTGCTTAACAATATCATCTTCTCCGAACATTATCCTTGCTCGCCGATAAAGTCAGTTTCTCCAATGCTCCAAATTTTATCAAATACTATAAATAGAAAAGGCGCGAGGATAGAGATGACAATACTCTCCGGTACGAAGTGCCAAAATTTATCGGTTAAATAGGCGGCGTCTCCCCCTTTCATGTAAATAAGTAAGCTGACGATTACTAACCACTGCAGTTGGAAAAGCTGAACGATTAATATCGTGATTCCTATAGATGAAAGGTGAATTAAATCCTTAAGATAAGAGATGGTTACACAAATAATAACTCCGGCGATTGTTCCCATTTCCCATCCCTCTACTGAAAAGAAAGAATGAAAGTATTGAATTACAAGGATCAGTACTGCGATATAAGGCGTCCGCAATTTAAGTCCCAGGTGTAAAACAATCAGAAGATGAAATGGAAGCTTGTATTCTTTAATTCCAAAGATTGGAATAAAAGCAGAAGAAATGACTTCGAAAAAAATCAAAAGTACTAACGTAATTAGTATCGAGGGCAGAATATCCTTCATTTGAGATTTCAATTTATTTCCTTCCTAAAGAACCTTTACCGTCAAGAGCACTCCACTCTTGCTGGCGAGCCGCATTACCGCTGGAAACCAGCACTATAACTTCCTCAACGCGACTAAAATCTACCGAGGGGCTCACCTCAATTCTTTGAGTAATACCATATGACTCCCGCTCTATACGAGAAACCGTTCCAATCTTAATTCCCTTAGGATAAATATTCCCAAGTCCCGAAGTAATCACTTGATCATTTAAAATAATAGGCTCAGTACGAGTGACATATTTCATTTGGCATTTACTATGACTGCGCCCTTCCAAAATTCCATGCGCCCGCACTCGCTCGACAATCCCATCAACCCGATTATTGGCGTCGGTTATAGTTAAGATATCAGCGAAATTTTCGGTCAGGCGGTAGACGTAACCGACTAGTCCATCGGCCGTCACTACTGAGGACTGCAGCCTAATACCGGCCTTTAATCCTTTGTTAATTCTCATGATTTTAAAATCGCTTGAAGAATCCCAGGCCACAATCTGCGCCAGAACCTTGCGGTGACTAGCGGTCACTCCAAACTCTAACAACTTCTTTAAGCGTTTATTTTCCCGCGCGATCTCATCCAGTTGAAAAATTTTATTATTAAGCTTAGAGATGGTTTGTCGAAGGTCGACATTGTCTTTGCTGGCATCAATATTGGTGACGTAGTGATCGATCTTATCAGAAGTCCAGACATTCATCACACTGCCCCCCTTCTGCAAGGGAGCAAAGGAATCCACCATGAAATTTTCAAAGGCCGAGGTCTTTTGGATATGGGTTGCTCGACGCGTAACAAAAAATAATGACCATAACAACACACTTGTATTGATCAAAACTTTTGCTCTTTGACTATTTGCGCCAGACAGATTCAAAGGAACTCCCTCCGTGGTCATTTTTCCTATACTATAATGTACCCAAAAAGCTTAAAGCTAGCCACCAAAAAGGGCTAATGCCTTTACGGAGTGACCGATTGAAGGCAAACTGACAGCACTCTTTTTTATAAATTTTGAGGATCCCTATGAGTAATCAATTTCAGAAAAAATCCGCCAATATAATGGCCACTTCCATTATCGGCTTAATCGTCATCTCTTTTATGTTCACTGGTTATAATACAACCCAAGGAACTCCCGATACAGTCGCTACCGTAGGTGATTTACCAGTCAAGTTCGATGAATACCAACGAGAGTATAGCAATCAAATTAATTTTTATAAGAGATTATTTGGCGGCAAAGACCTAACCAAGCAGCAGATCGAACAATTTGATATAAAGAATGCTGCCATCCGAAATATAGTACAAAGAAAATTGATGCTAAAGCTCGCTGACGAGATGGGCGCTAGTCCGAGCCAGCAAGAAATAAAAACTGAAATCAAAAACCTGCCTTACTTTCAAGTCAATAAACAGTTTTCAGTGGAGCAGTACAAACGGATTCTTTCCTACAATAAAATTGATGTAAAAGTTTTCGAAAGCGATATTGCCAACCAGCTAAAAGACAAAATTGCGAGAGAAGTAATTAATAACTTTCCAGTTTCAAACGGCTATATGAATGCCATTCAATCCTTTAAAGACAATAAAGTAAGTGCTTCAATCGTTCAGTTTTCAGGAAACACTTTTCAAACGCATTTGAAAGTAAGCAGAAAGGATATGGCCGATTACCTTGCCGATCCAAATAATGTTGGCCGTGTAAAAAGTATCTTTAAAGAAAGAAAACCTACTCTAGATAAGCTTAAAAAAATACACTCAAGTCATATTTTAGTTAAGGAAGAAAAACTTGCACTGGAGCTATTGAAAAAAGCCAAGCGCTCCAATTTTTCACGCTTAGCTAAAAAGCACTCGACTGAACCTAATGCCAAAAAATCTGGCGGTAAACTTCCTCCTTTCACCAAAGGCCGGATGGTTCCAGCTTTTGAAAAACTGGCCTTTACTATGAAACCGGGCGAAATTAAGGGACCTGTCAAAACTCAATTCGGATACCATGTAATCTATGTTCACAAAGTTGAGAAAGAAGTACTGGCGGCATATAAAGATCATGAAGCTAAAATTGCCAAAGAGCTTATTCAAAAACAAATGACTCCTCAATTAAATGCCCGCAACAAAGCGATGGAAACCAAATTGGCAAAACTAATGAAAATCCGTTCCAATAAAAAAATCGAAAGCCTTGCAAAAAAATACAACTTTACTTTTAATAGGTCAGTCACAATCGACCCTTTTGATGGGGCCTCCGGAAACGCAGCGATTACTCCTGAGGACATGGCCTTGATTTTTGCTAAAGGCCTAGGCCAGAGAGATACCTACACTTTTAATTCAAGTGGAAATATCACTGTGGTTAGAACTTATCCTTATAAGAAGAAAAAAAGTGATACCGCCAATCTAGATCCTGAGAAAGACAAGAATGGTCTCAAGCAGGTCTTTAGTCGAAAGGTCACGCAAATGGCCCTGAAAGAAATTCAAAAGAATGTAAAAGTAAAAGTTTTCGACAATTTAATTCAACGTTAATTATGGCCGATCAAAGTAGCGCCTGGAAGGTTAATATTCCAGGGCTCTATTTCGTTGATGATCAATGCATTGCCTGTGATGCCTGCGTAACAGAAGCTCCCAACTATTTTATAATCGATGAAGACGAAGGCCACGCTTTCGTTAAATTGCAACCAACTGATGAAAAAGGCTTAATAGAGGCGGAGAATGCCCTTGAGGCCTGCCCGGTTGAAGCGATCGGCAAGCGCACTTAGCCTAAGTATAATTTTCCAAAGAAATATAGATTAGTAAGATAATGCAGGACCACCACTGGCATGAGGCTGCGCTTTTTTATAAATAGCCACATGGCTAAAATTCCGAAACAGAAAGTTGCCATGACTGACAGACTGCCTAGACCCCAGTGGTAGAGAGCGAAAATAATGGCGGAAATGAAGATCACACTCTTATCCCCTAAGTTAAAATCTTTGAGAACCTTATAGGCCATGCTGCGAGCAACGAACTCTTCAGTGAATGCCACCAAAAGCAGTGAAACTGTTAAATCAAAGAAAACTAGCGCTGGGTGCTCTATTAAGGGGTAGCGATAAGGATGAAAAAAGATTCCAAATAGGCCCTTCCAAACAGCAGAGACAAGGACATCCAGGGTACGCGCGAACTCGATCAGAAAATCTGAATTTATAAGAGGTGTAATAATAAAGAGGTAGGCGACGAGAAAAGCCAATGTCCAGGGGATCATATTTTTAAGAGGCAGTCGAATCAACCCCAGATCAACTCCACTAAAACCAAATTTATAGTATTTAAAATAAATAATGGCGATTAGAAAAACTCGTAAGACAAAATCAAAGACAACCGCCGTCACCGGGTCCTTGATCAGGAATAAGTAGGCTAGGTCATTTAAGAAAAAAGGTAAGAGAAGAAGAACCCATAGGAATATCCTTTTTCGTCTTTTTAAATTTAGTTCTTCTGGCATAAGAATATGATAGCACAAAAAAAAGCCACACTTGCGTGTGGCGTTTTTAAAATCTAAATTCTTAGATAGTAGTAACCCTAGGGAGTCTGCAAACCCCCTAGGGACTAATCATCGGTAATGGCGTTTACCGCTTGATATTGAGAACTTCTTGTAACATTTGGTCTGCGGTGGTCAATGTTTTAGCATTGGCCTGGAAATTCCGCTGACTGGTCATTAATCCAACAAACTCGTTGGCAATATCCACGTTAGAAAGCTCTAGAGACTTAGAGAGAACTTCTCCACGCCCCGCTTCCCCTGGCTTGCCACGAGCAGGCTGACCAGATTTACGGGATTCTTTAAAGAGGTTTTTCCCCACTTTAAAAAGACCTTCGTTGTTTTCAAATTTAGCTACAGACATCTGAGCGATGTTAACACTCTCTCCATTGTCATAAACTGCGGTAAGTACACCGTCGTCATTGAATGAGAGAGAAGCTAGAGTCGCTGCGCTGTAACCGTTCTGAGTTGTTCGTGCGATGGCAGAATCTGAACCATATTGAGTTGTAGCATCAATTCCTGTTCCACCTTCCGTAATTGACTTACCAAAGTTGAACTTGATTTTCTGCCCTTGAACAGCCCCTTTATTAAAATTAAAAGAGTTGCTGCCTTCAACTTCAGCTTGCAAGACCCCTTTACCGGACATTTGAATGGTACCAGTGGCCATTTCAACCATAGTGCCTTCAACTCCACCTTGGGCATCAGCTCCATTAACTAGAGCGCGGTATTGCCAAGTATTATCACCGGTCTTGTTATAGGCCATAGTGATAAGTCTTGCGGTACCGACATTGTCATAGGTGGTAACGGTATGTGAAAAGTTGGAGGTGTTTTCTGGATCTTTAATATCAAACTGAACAACTTCGGCCCTAGAGTCGAGGTTCATATTGAGATTAACTTGTTCAGTTGCTTTGGCCGGAATTGTTGTAGACCCTAATTTAATGGCGTCCATTTTATTAGTGATCTTTCCCGACGCATCTGCTTGAAAACCTAGAACAGGATATTCGTCCCCCGTTACCAGTTCACCTTCTTTATTAAAATGAAAAGAACCGTCTCTTGTATAACCGCGGCCAAAGGGCGCCTTGGTTTCAAAAAATCCATCTCCATTAATCGCAAGGTCAGTAATGCTATCTGTTCTTGAAACATCACCTTGAGTAAAAACAGGCTTAATGTGCGCGAGTTTTGTACCAGCACCAAACTGATCTCCACCATCAATACCCTTTAAGGATACTGCTAGCACATCTTGAAATTCTGCACGGGAAGCTTTAAAACCATTGGTTTGAGCATTGGCGATATTGTCGGCGATTACCCCAATACCTTGTCCTGATGCACCGAGCCCGGACACGCCAATATTAAATGAACGCAAAATACCCATTTGTCCCTCCTAGACTTTGAGTTCGTTTAAAAGTTCTTAGACCACTACGGGATTTAAGATGGGCTTCCAGAAAGGACCAGCCTTTTTCTTTTTAAACGATTTCTAAATTTTAATTAACAATTAAAGTCGAATCAATCTTAGTAAAAACATTCTCAAGCATATTTTGCTTATCCATAGCGGTCACGATTGTGTTGTTCCCGACATCTACGATATAAGCTGCTTTGTCTGTAATGACTAAGGAATCTTGTCCTCCTTTACTTTTAAGCTTATCAATTGCACCTTTGAGTTTAAAATACTCATTACTATCCATTGCTAAGTTGCGTTCTTGTAGTCGTTTCGCTGCGTGAGTTGAAAGCTTTATGCCATCACTTGGCGCTTTTACAACTTCACTTTCCAATTGGCCTTTTAATAGCTCTTGGAACTCATTCTTACCGCCACCTATCTGATCGGTCTTATCAATTTTCTTATGTTTCGGAAGTTTCGAAACATTGGGTATCAGAAAATTGTTAATCTTACCGTCTGTGGCCATTATTAACTCTGTTAAGTTTTAGTGTACCGAGTTTTCACTAGTGTTCTTATTATAGGCGCTCTTGGCCGTTTTTTTCAATCCAGGCATTTTTTTATCGCTACCTGTCATTTCAGCGGTTTGGAAACTTTCGACGTCTCTTAGGAAGACTGTTTTTCCAGAGGCCAGCTCTAAAATAGTGGTCTCACCTTCAAAGCGGACCCCTGTCACGACTCCAGAAGCTTTTGTTTCACCTTTAAATTGATTAAAATCTTGGTCCCAGGCATCGACTTCAATACGATAATTATCTTTGAGCGCTAAGGTGCCATCGTTCATTAGACCATCCCAGAGAATATTATTGGTCCCCGCCGGAAGGCCTTCTGTATTAATTTCTTTGATTAATTGTTTATGAGAATCATAAATTCGAATTCTACTTTGCTTGGCGACTTGCTTGAGGCTAAAGGGAACATTGAGATTGCCACCTTTTCCGTCATACTCAAGACTCATACCTTTGGTTAGCACTTTTTTACCAATGAAACTGGCACCGAAGAATTTATTTTCACTCGGTACATTCTTAGTCATGCCATCCATTTTCTTATTCATATTAGTCATCTGCTCGACCTGAGCAAATTGCGCCATATCCGCTGCAAATTGCTTCTGATCCATTGGGGAGAAGGGATCTTGGTTGGCAAGCTGATGGGTAAGAAGTTTTAAAAAACCATCTTTTCCAATTTGATTATGTTTGGCTCCGTCTTTGAAGCGAGACTCTGGTTTTCGTCCTGAAAGTTTATTTAAATTTTCATCGAGGGCATCTTTATTTTGTTTTAGAGAATTAGGGTTGACGCGACGATTCTGACCACGATTGATCTTTACTCTACCGAATTGGCCGTTGCTAGCGGCGTTTGGATTACCTATACCTGGCATTAATCTCCCCGATTAATAATATTAGGCAGCTTGGTCTCTATAATTTTCCCAAAGTTCACGACGTCTCTGTGAGTCGGCATCTTCTTGACGAGCATGCCCGCCTTTTTGACCAAATCCTTGTTCGCTTCCTTTCTGTGATCCAAAAGAATCACTAGAAGAGTTTTTATCTGCATTACTGGCGGAAAGCTCGGTACTTGCAACTACCTTCACTCCGCTTAACTTTATTCCTGAATTATTTAAGGCCTTAACCAGCTCAACTTCATGATTCATGAAGAATTTCTGACCAGTTTTGGTTCCAGTCATAATTTCTAGCTCTATGGCATTGCCGACTTCTGCTTTAGTCGCCTGTATTTTGAAGTCTCCTATCTTATCGTGCTTAACGAGCACTTCAAGAGAGTCTCCATTGGCAATATTATTATGTTCGATATAATTTGAAATTTTTGTCATCAACTCTGCTCGATTCCCAGCACTGATATTAGAGAGGTCTATAACTTTTGTGACCGTGCTTCCTTTTCCAAACTCAAGTGCACCTTCTTCTCCAGAACCAGCGACTCCGACAACTCCAGTCATTTCAGGCATGAAGTCCATAACATTTGAAGAGCGAGTTCCATGAATCGAATCGACTGTTGAATCTAATTTTGAATTACCGCCCATTGATTTAACTAGGTTATTTCCAAGCTTAGATTGATCATTTTGATATTGTTTTAAGACGCTATTTTTACCACTGGTCAATGCGGCGCTATTTTGCTGACCTTGCATGGCCTTTAGATTCGAAAGAAAATCATCTCCCGATCCTTGTAAAGCAGTCTTGCCTTTTGAGTTCACATTTGTTTTTGAAATATCGATTGGATTAATGCTCTTTAGTTTTGCCAATTTTTTGGGGTCAACCTTAAGACCTGTTGAATCTAGAAATTTTTCGCCATCAAAGAAAACTTCTCCACTCGAGTTTTTTCCACTGCTTTGCTTAAGAACAGCATCAATTGCAGCTTCTTGCTCTGGATTAATATTCTTTATTAGATTTAATATTTCAGGATTAACACTTTCTGGGTCTTGCTCTAGCGTCGTCAAAAGCTCTGCCACATTAGGATTCTTGGGATTAATCCCAAGGCTCTGTAGGTCTATGCCATTGGCCTGCATTCCCTTAAGAAGATTGAGAAACTCTCCAGCCGCAGCACTGCTTGCTTCATTACTAGCTCCACTAGAGGCGCCGCCTCCTTGGATTACTGATAATAGATCTACTGGTTGTGTCTGCATATTCTCCTTAAAATTAACGCGGGGGGTTTATCCCTACTCTCTCTATTTTTTCATAGTCATGTACTGTTTTTGAAGCCGGGCAGATATTTCCTTATCCATCAGGTTAAATATCTTGCTGACTTTCTTAGGCTCTAATAATCCTAGTATCTTAACTGAGATATCGGCGTCCTGAACTGAAAGTACTTGAGCTGCGCTAACGGGTTTCATTCCTGAAATTACTTCCACCATATGCTCAACTCTTTTACTCTGTTTTTTATCAGAAGCATCAATGCAGCCTAATACTTTCTGCTGATCGCCGTTAAAACCTGATACTTTTCGAGTGAAATCTTTTTCATTAATTACTAATTGCTCTTCTTTTTTCTTAAGGGCAAGTTGAGAAATTTTAAGCTCCTCTTCTTTTTTCATCAGCTCTTTTGAGAATTCAATAATTGTAGTACGGCCTAATCTTTT
>JABGVH010000241.1 GCA_018646195.1 Halobacteriovoraceae bacterium | reverse complement strand
TTTTATGGAGACTTCATTGCGAAGTCCTTCCAGAACGATTCGAATCTTTTGTTCGGCCGTGTAACGACGTTTTGTGGCCTGTTTAACTTCTCTGAGGTTTTTACTCGAACTCATTTCTTACTCCTTGTTAATAGCGTGTCAAAAATGAGTAAAAGGAGCACGGAGCGATTTGTTAAACTGCGGAAATTACATCAAGCTGCAAGCTTCAAATTAACAAATCTGTTCCACAAGGTCTGAAGACACACACTAAGAGATTGCTGATCTCCGGAATGCTGGCGGGAATTGGCTGTTTTGTATGGGGCTTTATGGCCTCTCCCGAACGCGCCTGGATTAATTATCTTGTCGATGCTTTTTACTTCGTCTCCCTTGGACTTGGTGGGGGCTTGATCCTAGGTATTACGTCTGTGACTAGTTCGAGCTGGGCAACTCCTTACAAAAGAATCCCTGAGGCCCTTACAAAATTTTTACCTTACGGATTTCTGATAATGCTTGGGCTCTTTTTTGGAATCCATACCCTCTACGAGTGGAGTCACCACTCGGTGGTGGAAGCAGACCCAATCCTAAAAGGAAAGGCGATCTATCTTAACTCAAGTTTTTTCATGATAAGGATTGTAGTCTTTTTTATCTTGTGGATTATAGTGACAAAAGTCATGACTACTCTATCAAACCGCCAAGACCAAACAAACGATCCAAAAATTACAGCTAAGCTGGTAAAATGGGGAGCCGTCTTCCTCATAATTTTTGGCTTTTCTTATTCCCTAGCCTCTTTCGACTGGCTAATGTCAGTTAAGCCCCATTGGTTTAGTACCATCTACGGTGTCTATATGTTCTCTGGGCTTTTTGTAAATGTCCTGGCGGTAATCACATTTATGGTGATCTACCTGCAGAAGCGTGGACATTTAATTGGAGTGGTTACAGAAGATCACCTGCATGATTTAGGAAAACTAATATTTGGTTTTACAACATTTTGGGCCTATATCTGGATTTCGCAATACCTTCTGATTTGGTATTCAAATATTCCAGAAGAGACGGTTTATTTCGTATCGAGAGAGCAGCATAGCTGGGATTGGCTATTCTATTTTAATTTAGCTATTAATTGGGTCATCCCTTTTTTCGCTCTTATGTCACGCAATTCAAAACGCAGCTCTTTCATTCTCTATCGCGTCTGTATTTTATTAATAGTAGGTCGTTGGTTAGACCTCTATCTAGCGGTGGCGCCAGATGTTTATGAGCATGCCGGACAGACCAATGCCCAGATAGGAATCATCGAAGTCGGCATGGCGCTAGGCTTTGGATGTCTCTTTACACTAGTTGTAGGTCGAGCACTTGGTAAATCAAATATAGTAGCAAAAAATGACCCCTTCCTTGAAGAGGGCATTCATTTGCAGCAATAGTTCATAAAAGGGAGCAAATCATGTCTAATGAAACAAACATTTCTGACTGGAGGGTGGAAGACGAAAGTTTTTGGAATACCCGTGGTAAAAGTATCGCGAGTACCAATCTCTGGGTTTCCATCCCCAACCTTCTCTGTGGATTCGCAGTCTGGCTTTTTTGGAGTATCATTACTGTCCAGATGCTCAATGTTGGTTTCCCTTTTCAGAAATCGGAGCTCTTCTCACTAATGGCAATCGCCGGTCTAACTGGGGCAACTCTTAGAATCCCCAGCACCTTCTTTATTAGACCTTGCGGTGGAAGAAATACTATTTTCTTCACCTCTGCACTTTTAATACTACCCGCTATCGGAGTTGGATTTGCTCTTCAAGACCAAAATACACCGCTTTGGGTTTTCCAAATATTGGCGCTACTCTCAGGTTTTGGCGGTGGTAATTTCTCCTCCTCTATGAGTAATATTTCTTTCTTCTATCCCAAAAGAGTTCAAGGCTATGCCCTAGGCATGAATGCCGGACTAGGAAACTTTGGTGTAACTACCATGCAAATACTGGTGCCACTAGTAATGACCTTTGGTCTCTTTGGCGGCAACTCAATGGAGCTCATCAAACCCAGTGGCTCCTTAATCGGAAAAATTGCAGCTGGTGAAATGTCCTATATTCACAATGCTGGTTTTATCTGGGTGCCAATTCTAATAATCACTTCCGTTTTGGCCTTCTTTAAAATGAATAATATTAAAACAGAGAATGTTTCTCCCAATGTCGAATCTACACTTGGAGCTGTTTTAAAAATGAGTTGGCTTTTAATCTTAGGTTTTGTAGCTGCGGTTATTGGTCTAACCCTCTTGATGAAAGTAGGAGTTTCAAAATGGATTGTACTACCTATTGTGGTCTTTCTCACTGTCAACTTGATGAAATTTCTTTCACCAAAACCACTTAGAGAATCTCTCATACGCCAATACAAAATTTTTGGTAGTAAGCATAATTGGATCATGACGATAATCTATACAATGACTTTTGGTTCATTCATTGGTTTTGCCGCAGCTTTCCCCCTTTCGATTAAGGTTATTTTTGGATTTAAACATATGGCAGTTGCAGGAGGAGGATTTGATCACTCAATGATCAATCCCAACGGCCCATCTGCTCTCTCTTACGCCTGGCTAGGGCCATTTATTGGAGCACTTATTCGTCCGGTTGGCGGAAAGATTGCCGATAAAGTCGGTGGAGCATTCGTGACCCAGATTTGTGCCATTGCTATGGTGGTCTGTTCCCTAGGCGTTGCCTACTACATGCATGCCGCCTATACCTCAGCAACTCCAGAGCAGTACTTTATGCCTTTTTTCTTACTCTTCTTAGCGCTCTTTACAGCTACAGGGATTGGCAATGGCTCTACCTTTAGAACTATTGCTGTCATTTTCGAAGAGGAACAGAGGGGACCAGTACTTGGCTGGACCGCTGCCATTGCTGCCTACGGAGCTTTTATCATTCCAAAAGTTTTTGGTGAGCAAATTAAGGCAACTACTCCAGAAAATGCACTCTATGGTTTTGCAGTTTTTTATGGTCTCTGTGCCGTCTTAAACTGGTGGTACTATCTTGGGCCAAAAGCAGATTATAAAAACCCATAAATAATATAGTAAGAAGCTTTAATACTTAAGGAGCACAAAATGGAAATTAAAAACAAAGCAACAAAAATTGACTTGTTTAATTTTTCCACACGACCCATGAGGGCCTTCCATATGTCATGGTTTGCTTTCTTTCTATGCTTTTTTGCATGGTTTGGGATTGCCCCCCTAATGGCCATCGTGCGTGATGAATTACACTTAACCAAAACCCAAATTGGGAATACCATCATCGCCTCGGTGGCGATTACAATCCTCGCCAGGCTCTTTATAGGCTGGCTCTGTGATAGGATTGGTCCCCGCCTCAGCTATACCTGGCTACTTGTCCTTGGTTCTCTACCTGTAATGGGAATTGGTTTTGCTCAAAGTTACGAGACCTTTTTACTTTTTCGCCTGGGGATAGGCGCTATAGGCGCTTCCTTTGTCATAACTCAATTTCATACTTCGGTGATGTTCGCTCCTAACTGCGTCGGAACCGCTAATGCGACTTCTGCAGGTTGGGGTAATCTTGGTGGTGGAGTTACCCAAATGATCATGCCTCTGATTTTCGCTGGATTCCTTGCCATTGGAATTCCTAGTTTTTGGGGCTGGCGTCTTTCAATGGTAGTGGCCGGTGCAGTTTGCTTGCTTACAGGTATAGCCTATTACTATTTAACTACCGACCTCCCAGATGGAAACTATAAAGAACTTGGGGTCGCTGCCGAACGAAAAAAAACCAATAAAGAAGGCGGTTCCTTTATGGACGCCTGTAAAGATAAACGAGTTTGGTGCCTCTTCTTTATTTATGCTGCATGTTTTGGAATCGAATTAACGATAAATAATATTGCTGCCCTCTATTTCATGGACTTCTTCGGCCTAGGTGTTAAGACCGCAGGTCTAGTCGCTGGACTCTTTGGTCTGATGAATATTTTTGCCAGGACAACCGGTGGAATCATTGGCGACAAGTTTGGTCACAATTGGGGTTTACGAGGAAGAGTAAAATGGCTTTTTATCGCCATCTTAATAGAGGGCTTTGCCCTAATGCTCTTTTCCCGCATTACCGTATTACCGCTGGCTATTGGAACTCTAGTGGTTTTCTCACTCTTCACTCAGATGTCTGAAGGAGCGACTTACTCAGTTGTTCCTTTTATAAACAAAAAGGCACTCGGTTCAGTTTCAGGAATAGTTGGAGCTGGAGGAAATATGGGCGCAGTTGCGGCGGGATTCTTAATACGCTCCCCAGATATAACTTGGCCAAATGCTCTCTTTATCCTAGGAATTTTAGTAGCACTCTTTTCTTTCTTCGCTCTTATGGTGCATTTCACTCCCGCTGAGGAAGCAGAAGCTAAAGTCGCTCATGAGAAAGCTCTTGAAGAAAGGGCCAGACTTGAAGCTGAGGAAAAAGCAAAAACTCCTGTTCAAGAGGCGAAGCCTTCAATGCTGCCAGAACTTATTGCTGGAATTAATCCCCTCGACATCCTTCGGGTCTTCCTTGGAGGGGCCTTGGCAATGAAGGGAATTTATTTCATTCTCAATATGCAGGCTATTGAAAGCCTAACTGGGAATATGGGACAGATGCAAAATATTGTCAGCTGGTATGTCATCTTGGCACATATTGTGGGTGGAATTTCTCTAGCGATTGGCTTTGCAACAAGAACCTATGCCCTCTTAAACATACCTGTACTCCTAGGCGCTATTTTCTTCGTTCATGGAACTTCTGGAATGTTTGGAGCAGGCAACGATATTCAATTTTCGATGCTGGTTCTAATGTGCTTGGTAACTTTTGCATGGTCAGGAAGCGGAAAATTCTCTTTGGATCATATTTTTAATCCAAAAACAGAGAATCTTTAAGAATCAGTCATTACACGGAGGCCGGGATTCCCGGTCTCTAATTGTAGGACCTTCTGTATGAAATCCATTGTGGTAGTTAAGGAATAGTTACAAGAAGCACAAGCCCCTTGATATTCTATCGCTACCATATAATCATCGACAAAAACTGGATAAGCGGCTCCACCATCTCGATAGAGAGATGGCCCAATAATCTGTTCTAAAATTTGGGAAACTAAAAGCATTTTCTCTTTGGAGTCGAGCTCTAGAAAATTTCCTTGTAATAAACGAGGCTCTGATTTTTTGTAATCTTTTGAAAGAATCGGGGAGGCCTTCTGCCCGTTCACGGGAACCTGGTCCGACTCAAGGGTAGCGTTTAGGCCCTCTTTTAACTTGGCCAATAGCGGAAAGTAGATCGCACCTTCACCAGGAAAGGCCGGCTGATTATTTTCGTCACGAAGAAAATTTTCAACTTCACGCAAGCTTATACTTTCTATCCGGCGATAATCTGCCCCCTGCAATAGCTCAACCAATGCATCGAGAACCCCAAGTCTTTCTTCTGAAAGTTCGGTAGAATATTTAAAAGTCGATATTCTTACCGGCACGTCATTGAGGTCTTTGAGACCGAAGATGGTTGTCTCTAAATCCTTCTCTTTGAAGGAAAAACTAAAGGCGCCTGACCTGCCTTCTGCTAAAAACTTTTGGCAATCTGTAAGCCCCTCTTTAAAGTGAGGTTTTAGGAAACGAGCTTTTAAATTTTCGGAAAACTGGGACATCAGACCCTCGAATAAAAATGGCGCGGGATGAGCGATTCGAACGCCCGACCAATAGGTTCGAAGCCTACTACTCTATCCAGCTGAGCTAATCCCGCGCAATTGTGTAGATATTTATAAAATGAATAAGAAGGATTGTCTATATAACGCAGGTACCTATCTGAGTTTTATTACTACGGCGGCAAGCACAATAACTAATCCCACGGCCCAGGTAAATTTCACAAAATGCTTTTCGATGAATTCTTTGGCCTTAGGCCCAAGAATATAAATGACTCCAGCAATTATGAAATAACGGGTTCCTCGTCCCACAATCGCGGTACCAATTAAGGTCAGGAGCCCAATTTTAGCCGAATACACCCCTGCCACCACGGTAAAAACTTTATAAGGAATGGGTGTAAAAGCGGCAATAAAAAGAGCGCTGACGGCATTTTCCCGGTACATCTCCCCTACTTTTTCAAAGTTATGAGCAAAACCTGGAATATATTCGAACATAAAGGGCTGGATACTTTGCCAAAAATAAGCCCCAAGGTAATAACCTGCGATCGCGCCTAACACTGAAAATACCGTCGCTATACCAGTCCAGAAAAAAATCTTCTTTCTATTGGCGATGCCCATAGGAAGCATCATGACTTCTGGAGGAATAATAAAACAGCAACTCTCAGTAAAAGAAACTAATGCCAAAATATAAGGGGCATATTTGGAATCACAGCTCTCTAATACTTTATCGTAAAGACGATTGAGAGCGTTTTTACTCGGCAGCTCGCCGATTGCACCGTTCATTAAGCGTCTACCGATTGAGCGGCTTGGGCAGCAGCGATTTGTGCTCTCTCTTCTTCCTTAGCCTTTGCTGCTTCTTCTTTTCCAAACGGAGTCTCGGCCCAATCAACTTTATGTTTACACTGAGGACACATTAATTGCTTTCCTTCTCGCTTAGTTTCACGATCTCCCATGACAGGGAAGCCGCATCCAGGGCAAGCAAAATCACGTGGTCGCGACCACATGGCATTATTGCAATCAGGATAATTAGAGCAGCCATAGAAAAGTTTTCCGTAGCGGCTTTTCTTCTCAGCGAAGTTTCCTATCTTACAAGCAGGGCATTTTAATTGAAGGGTAAATGACTGGACTGTTTCACAATGAGGATAGTCTTCACAGCGAACAAATCGACCATACTTACCTTTTTTAACTTCAAGCCGCTTATCGCAAGTAGGGCATTTATCCCAAAACCAATTCTTAGGTAGGATTGTAATATTCCCTTCGAGGTCTTTTTTGAAGTCGAAGGTAGAATTACAGTCGGGGTACATTGAACAAGCTAAAAACTGTCCATTCCTTCCCCATTTGATGTGATACTCACCAGCATCACATTTTTTACAAGTTATGCCGGTAGGAATCAGCTGCTTTTTGAGATTTTTCATCTCCTCTTTAGCTTTTTCTAAAGTCTTCTCGAAATCTTTCCAAAAAGTTTTAAGAACTTTTTTATAAGTAATTTCCCCTTCTTCAATTTGGTCAAGAAGGTTTTCAACACTTGCGGTAAAGTCTACATCCATAACTTTCGGAAATGATTCGATCAACATGCGACAAACCACAATTCCAAGCTCGTTAGGAACGAATCTATTTTCAACTTTTTCGACGTATCCACGGTCTTGAATATTTGAAATAATGGCAGCATAAGTTGAAGGTCGGCCGATACCTTTTTCTTCTAGGTCTTTAACCAGAGAAGCTTCATTGTATCTAGGAGGTGGACTGGTCCAGTGTTCCTGCTCTAGTGCATCTTTAGTCGGCTTCATATTCTCGTTACATTCCATCTCAGGAAGTAGCCCAGACTTTACATTAATATTTTCTTCTTCGTCTTCGCCGCCTCTTCGAGATTGCTTTTCTGCTGCAGCCTCAAGATAGACAGTTCGAAAACCAGGAAATTTAATAATTGATCCATTCGACTTGAAATAATGTCCCTGACACTCAAAAGTGACGGTGGTTTGATCAATAATCGCCTGACTCATCTGACTTGAAATGAATTTATTCCAAATAATTTCATAAAGCTTTTGCTGGTCGGGATCAAGGTCGCCACGAACTTCTTCGGGAGAAAATTTAAGATTTGTAGGTCGGACGGCCTCGTGGGCATCTTGAACCTTACTATTTCCTTTTTTCTTATAAACAATGGCTTCTTCTGGAAGATATTCTTTGCCATACTTATCTTTAATATAATCTTGTAATTCTCCTAGTGCCTCGGGAGCAGTTCGGACAGAGTCAGTTCTCATATAGGTGATGAGACCTTGCATGCCATGATCGGCCAACTGTATCCCCTCATAAAGCTTTTGGGCCACCATCATGGTTCTTTTAGCAGTGAAGCCTAACTTATTAGCCGCTTCCTGTTGTAGCTTTGAAGTTGTAAAAGGAGGAGTAGGATTTTGCTTACGTTCTCTTTTCTTTACATCAGTTATTGAAAAGTCTTTACCTTGAACCGAGGAAACGACACCTTTTACAAATTTTTCATCCGTTAATTCGGTTTTCTTATTCGGCTCTTCACCATAATATTTGAATTCAAAGGCAGTTTGGTCTTTTTCCATTTCACCGTGAATAGAAAACCATTGTTCAGGAGTAAATGCCTTTATGGAGTCTTCTCGCTCAACAATAACTCTTAAGGCAACAGATTGGACTCGACCTGCAGAGATCCCACGCTGAACTTTATCCCATAGAATCGGAGAGATTTTATAACCCACTAGCCTATCAAGAACTCGACGAGTTCTTTGTGAATCATACATCGCCCTTGAAAGCTCGGATGGGTTTGCGATAGCATTTTGAACGGCTGTTTTTGTAACGGCATTAAAAACGACGCGAAAAATTTTCTTCTTCTGTCCGATTTCTTCAGCTAAGTGGTGGGCGATGGCCTCTCCCTCACGGTCCATATCGGGAGCCAAGTATATTTTGTCTGCGCCTTTTGCTAATTCTTGAATACGATCGATTTTATCTTTCTTGCCTGTAATCGGAACGAGCTCAATTTTAAAATCTTTCTTAACGTCTACTCCAAGCTTTGACTTGGGAAGATCCTTTATATGTCCATTGGAAGCAACGACTTGGTAGCCCCTGCCTAAATACTTTTTGATTGTTTTTGCTTTTGAGGGTGATTCCACAATCACCAAATCATAGTCACCTAGGATTCGCTTCTTAGCCTTTTTTTTCTTAGCGGCTTTCTTTTTGGCGACAGGAGCCTTTTCATCAGAGCTGGCCTTAGTTACCTTTTTCTTGGCGACCTTTTTTTTGGCTGCCTTTTTTTTCTTGGTGGCCTTCTTTTTAGTCTTAGCTTTGGTTTTCTTCTTTGTAATTGTCAAAATATCCTCTCAGAGATGACTATGTCCTCTTCCTTTATATACCATTATTTGGGGTGGTCAAGTCACAGTCGTTCAGTATTCAACAACTCGTCTATTTCTTCAAGATCAAATTCGGTTAAACCATACGGATTTTCTTTAGCATTAATATCTTCATCCAAGTATTTCCGTCCGATTTCTTTTTCAATATCGTTAAGTGATTCGAATGCATCAGGATCTTGATTCTTAGCACGCTTCTCAATTTCATTGAGGTTCTGCTGCTCGAGGAATTTATCTTCGTCCACCTTGGCCTCATTCAATGCCTGCTCAGCCTGCACAATTTCCTGTTCAAGCTTCTCTAGTTCTCTTAGGTCACGCTCATGATCTTTAATGATAGAACGCTCTCTTTCCTGCCTTTCAAGCTCTTCTAGCTCATCTTCGGTCAACTTAACTTGATCAGCTTGATCGAGAATATCTTCGGAAATATCATCCAAGTTGAGCTCGACGTCCAGCTCATCCAACGCCTTGCCTTCCAGCGTTTTAATATTGGCAAATACATCACCCTTTCGAATCCGAGAGGCGAGGGCGGCTTGTTCCGCAGTTTTTGAAACCGCTATTGTGCCCAGCCCAACTTCATTAGTGCTTTGTGTAATAAGACAAGTTGAAAAATTGTCGGTGAGCGTAATAACCGTCAGTTCTCCTACTTTATAGGTTGGATCTGGGGTAATTTTCTTTTCAGTATTCCGATCTTTAAATGAAAAAAGTTCAAATACTGTTCCCATCTCAACTCCATCGGCCCTACCCCGGTCTATATAAACCACATCGCCAAAGGCCATGCCTCCGCTAGTTGGTACGAATGAGCCAATAATTGCAGCCTCTATATTTCTTTTATTAAAAGTTTGAGTGATCTTGGAAATCTTAGGGGTAAAAATTGTAATACGGTCAGATCGCTGAGCGATCCCCGTTAACGCTGTAATTTCGGATTCCCAAAGATGGTTTTGCTTTCGAACTGTTTTAACTTGCGCCACAATTGTGTAACGGAAGCCAGCTCTATCAGATACTGAATGCGTGACTTTGCCATCAGCTGAGTAAATCGAAAATTGGTCACCTGGTTTTACCTTAACATTAGCACCAAACTTAAGGTAAATTCTATCGTAGAGCTGTAGGAAGGTACCATCCTTCTGAGCGGCCTCAACGACACCAAGATCTTGAACAATATTTGAAGTTACAAAAGTGTTGAGAAAGAATCCCTCTTTTATATTAAAAATAATTTTAGAGTTCTTATCAAAGCCTGAGTCGTCATATTGATCACCAGGTTCTTGAATAATAATATCTGCAATTGGCGGATCATATTTTTGATATTCATCGCGTAGTGCGAGTTTTCCAATCTCTGCTAAGTCATCATAAGTTTCGTCAGAGATGTATTGAAAATACACTCCTTGATCGAGAAGTTTTTTCCTTTCATCAATCCAAGGTGGCTTTACCCCCTCCCCAAATTCCTGAAAATCAAAGTAGTTTTTAGATTTTGCCTGGTTTCTTTTTAATTCAGCAATCTCTGAGTCAAAATCCCCAACCTTCACTTTCGGCATACTATCTTCGGTACCGGTATCAAATACCAAGACCATGCCTGGCTCAATTTCATGAGGATTGGTAATATGTGGGTTTAATGACCAAATTTTAGAGTAATAAAAACCAGAACCGAAAAGCTTTTGAGAAATTCTCCAAAGCCAGTCCCCTTCTTGAATTATATATTTCTCTAGTTTCGCAGCAGTTGAAATTTCATCCCACTCATTCTCAGGTATTTTCCCTTCAACAAATTTAGAGAGTTCCAATAATTCTTTTTCTTCTGGACCCACATCAAATATCTCGGTCCCTTCTTCTTTTAAGACGTCGCCATCTTGATTGGCAACCGTTTCCTGATCATTTAAAATTTTGATCTCAGAATTTTTAGAATCGATTACAATTTCTGGCTCTTCTTCAATTTTATCTAACTCGTCGAGTTCATTAGAAACTTTTTCTTCCAAAATGCCCTGTTCTTTCTTTTTCTTTTTTGGATCATCATCAAAAATTACGTCACCGATATCATTTTTTAGAGTCTGCAGGTCATCTTGCTCCTCTAAGTCAGAGAGGTCTAAATTTTGAGATTCGATTTTTCCTTTCTCTTCTTCTAGTAAAACGTTTACATCTGAAGAATCCATAAGGTCGAGGGAATCCACGTCCTGTGAGAATACAGGCTGTATGGTAAGTAGGAATGTAAAAAGTAAAAGCTTATAGCTCATCTTTTTAAATTACTCCTAAGTAGATTCAAAAAAGTCATGCAGAATCGAATAATAAGTTTCTTGCTTCTTTTTTATTTTTAATTTTTCGCTACAGACTATCAAACGCCCAAGCGCCTTTAGTATAATTCCTGAAAATGCATCCTTACTTATGATGTCTTCAAAAACTTGCATCGCGAGATCGTATTCTTCTTGTTGAAACAAAATCTCTCCCACCATAAATTTTGCTCTTACTCGAATCTGACGAACAGGGGAATTTTCAATTCTTTTAATTCTTGCCATCGCCGCATCATACTTCTTGCTTAACAAGAGACGATTAGCTTTTTGAAGTACAATTATTTGAGAGTTAATTAGACTTTCTGGAGCCTCTGATGACTCCGCTATAATAAGACTATTGGTTGTAGGCGTTTTTCTATTAGCAACACCTTTACCTCCAAATACATCTACTGTTTCAGCAAGCTCCGAAGCCGCTGGAAGATTATTTAATTCTGAAACTAAGTTTGAGCTGCCATTTTCTTCCATTCGATTTAATGCAGCAGAATTTTTAGCCGACTCTTCTTGATTGCCTCTTAAAAGATTTTCATATTTCGACATTAACTGATCGTACTGTACCTTCGGCACCATTTTCATTGTTGATTTTGGTCTTGCTTTTTTTTCACCATCCTCATCTCCAAAAAGGGAGCGCCTACTCTGTATCCACGAACAGGACGAAAATAAGGTTGATAAAATTAAAATTGCGAGAAGGGGAAAAGATACCAATTTAAGACTTTTGGCCAAAGAATTCCTTTTCACTTCTTGTCCTCCATGACATATATAGCTAAATTATTTAAAAGGCGAGTTTGTTTATTAACACCTTAATATAACTCTTATTTTAACGGTTAGGGTTGGGGTGTCAACGACTAGCGAGCGAAAAATTGTAAAGACTTATGGGACATAACCAACTTTATCACACCATTATTCGAGTTCCAAAAAATGAATCGGCCTTTACTTACTTTCAACTTGAGGCCAATGAAGGGCTTTGTTTTTACTCAACAATAGAAGAGTCCGTTGGTCAGGGATACCGAGACCTCGATCTAAAGGGCAGCCTGGAACTTCGCCAAGAGATTGAGCATCTTATTCAAGAACTCCAAAAGGAATTCCCGGTAGAAATTCTGCTCAAAGAAGAAATTGATGACCAGTGAAACATTCCCAAATAGCAAGACTGTTTATGGTCCCGTCACATCCTGGCGTTTTGGAGAATCTCTTGGAATCGACCCCATTTTTGAAACAAGCACCTGCTCCTTCAATTGCTTCTACTGCCAATTGGGGCATATTCAAAACATAACCACTCTCCAAAGAGTCTATGTTCCTACTGAAAAAGTCCTTAAAGATTTCAAAGAAGCGCTGGATAGTTCCAAAAAGATTGATGTCATTACCTACTCCGGCAGTGGAGAACCGACTCTAGCATCAAACCTAGGAGAGATCGTTTTGGGAATACGAAAGCTAGCGCCTGAAATTCCCCAATTCTTATTAACAAATGGAACTCAATTTCATCTGGATGAAGTAAAAGAAAATATAAAAGGAATCGACAAAATTATCTTCAAGTTAGACGCCTTGACGGAAAAAGAGTTTCAATTAATTAATCGACCTGCACCTGGGGTCACACTAAAATTAATTAAAGAAAATATAAAAACACTGAAAGAGAATTACACCGGAGACCTCGAAATCCAGACAATGTTCATGCCTTTAAACTCCAGCGACCTAAAGTCCTATAGTGAATTTATCGCTGAAGTTAAGCCAAAAACCGTCCAATTAAACACACCCAAACGCCCTTACCCTCTCTCTTGGCATCGTGAAAATCGCGGCAACCACAATGCCATTTTTGATTATGAAGTCAGAGATTTAAGAACTGTCAGCCAAGAAGAAGCTAGTGACATCGAAAAAGAGTTAAGGCAAAATACAAGTGCAGAAATTATATCTATTTATAGGAACTAGAATGAAATTTTTAATCCCCATACTTATTTTTCTAACGGCCTGTTCTCAAACTTCACTTGTTGCGCCTGATCTCGAGTATCTAACAACTAATGAGAAAGGCAAACCTCTCGAGGGTGTGGTGGTCTATAACCCTCTCGGGCTGAAACAACTAGTCAAGCAAAGACGGAACCAGGCGATCTCTCGTATCCGCAAAGCTTGCGATCCTTATGGATGGAAAATAGCGAAAGAAGAAACCTCCACTTTGAAAAAACGTGGCGGAAAAAAATACAAAGAAAATTCCAATTTAAAAATGCTGGCCGGAAGTAAAATTCGCTTCGTTAATTACCAGTGCCGCAAATAGCATAAGAGAATCCGACATTTAAAGAAAAATCTAAACAGCTTACGTCGCTAAGTGGATGACTTACTTTTAATTCTAAAAGAGTAGGGCCTCGGTGCCTAATTACGCTTCCAAAACTAAAATAAGAAAAGTTCAGACTGATGCTTCTCTCAACGAGAAAAGTTCCCTTATCTGTAATAAAGCTTAAATCGAGCACATATTCTATTGCATCCTTTTTCAGTTGATCATTGGCCAATTCTTCAAACAAAAGGGCCTCAACATTTTTGCACTTTCCAATTAATAACTGCTCTCCGGCGTCACAACGGCTGAGCCCTAGCATTAATTCTTGTAAAAGATCATTTCTAACCTTTTTAAAAGTTGCAAGACGCGAAGGTATTTCGGCCACTTCCTCATGCTCGACCTGCTTACTAAATTCGTCCTGACAAAGCGCTCTCTGGATCGCCAACTTGGGATAGATAAGCTCTGCCTCAATCGGTTGTTTTTTTATATCGAGATAAAGCTGGCCATCATTTTCTCGAACCGTTTCAATTCTCTTCAAATGATTGTACTTATAGCGACACTCGAGTTGAGTTTCTGGAATAGTAAATTGATAATTTCTTCGGGCATTATAGGAGATTAGATAAATCCCTTGTTCTCCAGGCTCAGGGGCCACGATAACTTCGTTTTCACTAATCTCTTTTTGATTTACTTGGCCGACAAATTTTTTATATTGAGCACTGGCCTGTAGCTCTTGAAATCCTGGACCACCACCGCTTGGAACAGTGGGTGAGCGCCTGGCCCCTCCATCACTGCAGGCAGTGAGTAGAAATACCAAACTGATTACAGACACTCCATACTGGGCCAAAACTTTCATAAACTCTCCTTTAGGATAAGAGAGTTTTAGAAAAAATGCCGCGAATTGTCAAATTAGCACAACTTTTCTGCAATGAGCGCTAGCACGTCATCGTGATGGGTCTTAGTGTTAACTTTGTGCATTATGTGAACCAGCTTACCGTCTTTACCTATAATGAAAGTCATACGGTTGATTCCCATATACTCCCGTCCCATAAATTTTTTAAGGCCCCACACCCCATACTTATCGGCAATTTTATGATCTTCATCCGACAGTAAATCAAAGTTTAGCTTTTCTTTGACTCTGAATTTTTCAAGGCGCATGGGTGCATCAGGGCTGACTCCGAGAACTACAGTATCTTTGCGAGAAAATTTTGCTTTGGCCTTGGTTATACTACAAGCTTGTACAGTACAGCCGGGTGTCATCGCTTTAGGATAAAAGTAGAGAACTACATTTTTTTTACCGCGAAATTCCTTGAGAGAAATTTTTTCTCCCTTTTGATTTAATAGATTAAAGGCGGGTGCAACTTTCCCCAAGCTAAGTATTTTCCTATCGGTCATATGATTCTCCTACCAATTGTTGCGAAGCTCTCTCAGCCTAAGAAATACTTCTTTTGGTGAGCTAGTTTCTCCAGAAAGGTTATTTATAATTTCGCTATTATTGAGACGAAAAAAGGTATTCACTTCTTTCTCGATCTGAATATTTGTCACCATGAAGTCATCTCCACGACTATTATATTTACTTAAAAGGCCTTTAGCACTCTGGTTAGAAGGTTCCCTATCTAGAGTAAAACAGAGATTGTTTCCTAAATATTCATGCCCAGGATAAATAAGTACATCATCAGGTAAGCATTTAAGTTGTGTCATCACCGTTTCATAAAGAACACTAGGATCTCCACCATTGTGGCAATTTCCAACACCTGCATTAAAAAGAGTATCTCCAGTTAGTACTGCTATTGGTTTAGAATTTTCCCGTAGCAGCAGACAGAGATGGGCAAAGGTATGTCCAGGGGTATCCAAGACTTCAATTTCATCATCTCCCCCCAGAGAAATGATTTCATTGGCCTCCAGAAAACGAGTCACTCCTTTAATTTTGCCCTCTGCATTGCTATGCGCCCAAACTGCGCATTTGGTCTCCCGCACAATTTCGCTATTACCTTGAGTGTGATCCCAATGTTCATGGGTGTTGATAATAGCGGCTAAGGCGCCCCCAATTTTTTTTATAAAATCAAGTACCTGTCTACCATCGTAGGGATCTACCACGTAACTAAGCCCATCACTGGACTGAATAATATAGCTAAAATTTCTAAGGCTTGAGCCGGTGTATATTTGGTGAACTTTCATAGTGAGTACTTCATTTATTGCGCCACCCAGGCTATCCTAATGAGCACTTTTGGTAAAGACAAAGATAACACGTGGACTACTTATGATTACTGCTGGAATCGTTACAAAATTTTTCCTTTCGTTCCTTATTATAAAGGGAATTATCGAATCCTATTTAGAGGCTAAAAACAAAAGTCACATCTTCTCTAAGCGAGCCGCAGTTCCAGAAAAATTTGCAGGACAAATTAGCTTAGAAGAACATCAAAAAGCTGCCGACTACTCTGTTACTAAAATAAAAGTGGCCCAAGTTTTTGAAGTCGTTGGTTTTGTAATGTTATTGGCATGGACACTCGGCGGAGGTCTTGAATACCTCAACAAAACAGTCGCAGCAATATCAGAATCTTCAATAGTCCGAGGGATGGCCTTCTTTGCATTATTTAGTTTGATCTCAACTTTTATCGGTCTTCCGCAAAATATTTATAATACCTTCGTTATCGAAGAGCGATTTGGGTTTAATAAAATGACTCCTAAATTATTTGTAATCGATCTTTTTAAAGGACTGATTCTCGGCTCTTTAATAGGTCTACCGATTTTAGCCGGCCTGCTATGGTTTATTGAAAGTGCCGGAGACCATTGGTGGGTACTAGGCTGGGCCTTTTTAACTACCGTCCAACTAGTTCTTCTCTGGGCCTACCCCACTTTTATCGCTCCACTCTTTAATAAATTTTCACCACTGGAAGAAGGCGAAGTCAAAGAACGGGTAATGGGTTTGCTAGAGAGGACCGGCTTTTTTTCCAAAGGTCTCTTTGTTATGAATGCCTCTATTCGGTCGAGTCACGGTAATGCCTACTTTACCGGATTTGGACGCAATAAAAGAATCGTCTTCTTTGATACTTTGATTAATGTTCTTCAGCCCGGAGAAGTAGAGGCCGTTTTGGCACATGAACTTGGGCATTTTAAAAGAAAGCATGTTTTAAAAGGACTCCTAAAGGCAATCTGCTTTAGTGGCATTGGCTTTTTTATTCTCGGTCAATTGATGAAACAACCTGCCTTTTTCACAGGCCATGGGATCGAAACCATGACGACTTATAGTGCCCTCGCAATTTTTATGATGGTGGCGGGGGTTTATACTTTTTGGTTAACTCCACTCTCTTCTAAAATCAGTCGCAAGTATGAGTTTGAAGCCGATGAGTTCGCCTCTCAACATGCGGAAGCAAAGAACCTGATTACTGCCCTGGTTAAGCTCTATAAAGACAATGCCAGTACATTGACTCCTGATCCAACTTACAGCGCTTGGTACCACTCTCATCCACCGGCGCTGACTCGAGTAGAGCACTTAGAAAGCTTGGCCTAAAACCGGTTTGAGGGACAGAATGCCCCCAAACAAGGCCGTTTTATTGATGTAAGAAGGACTTTTTCCTTACAGCGTCATTCTAGCTATCTGAAATCGCTAGTAGCTCCTAAACTGGCAATAAAAGGGCTTTGACTCATATCACAACTCCCATTACAACTGACACTGAAGCCAGTTTAGGGAGAAATTATGAAGGCCATTTTTTTTACAATTCTCTACGTAGCGGCAGTTGTACTTCCGATGAACGCCTATTTTTCAATTTCCGATAGCATTAAAGTTGTCGACACTGTTGAGAAGAAGCCACCTTTTAACGACGAAGGTCCAGGCGGGGGCGGAGGTAAGGGCTAGCCTAGCTAGCTTTTTTCTTGGGAACTTGAGTAGGACGGGGTTCTTTTGACTCCTCCGAAACTTTCTTATCTGAAGTAAATTCTTTTAATAATTTATTCAACATGATTAATTCTTTCTTAGCGGCAGGTGCTTTGGCGGCAATCTGTTTTATAAGTTTACTTACTTTATGTTCAAAAAGTTTTTTATCCGCCAAGATATTTGCCATATGCTCCGCAACTGCGACTTGTATCTTGGCCTCTACTTCAATTTGAAGAACTTTATTTCCTGCAGAAGCGCGCTTGAGCTCATCTCCCAATTGGTAGTTCGCTCCGATTTGTACCACTTCAGTAATCGTTTGGGTTTGAACAACTGGGGCAGGTGCGGCTTGTTCCGGCGCACTAGTGTGGACTACCTGTGACTCAACCACTGGGGCAGCTTCAGCAACTGGAGTTGGCGCAGCAGTAGGCTTTTCTGCAACGGGTACAGAAACTGGTTCAGCCTCGGCAGCAGGTTCTGGTGCCGCAGCTTCTGGTTGAGGACGTTTCTTTTTCTTTTTCTTAACCGGTTCTTCTACAGGTTCCTCTGCAGGTTCTGCCCCACCGACTGAAAAATCTAAATCGACTTCTTCGACTACTTCGGATTTCTTTCGCTCGGCTTCTTCCCGCGCCCGAATTTCCTCGTCGTCCTCAAACTCAATATCTAAATCACTTGCGCCCATTGATCTCCTTTTTAAGACCTAAGTAATGGGAAATATTTGAGCAGAACACAGTTCAACTCAATAGCTTATCGGGATACGCGGAATAAAGTTTAAACTGACTGGGAGCGAATGCTAATCACTGGATGTAACTAGCTGTAATTGCTTATATCTAATGATTCATGGCCCAGAAGCCATTTTTTGACCTCCATTCCACCGCCGTAACCTACTAATTTCTGGTTAGCTCCTACCACCCGGTGGCAAGGTATGACGATCGAGTAAGGGTTGCGGTTATTGGCCCCTCCGACTGCTCTGGAGGCCTTGGACGAGCCAATTTTTTTGGCAATTTCACCATAAGTGGCGAGAGTCCCAAAGGGAATTTTATCTAATTGCCGCCAAACACTATTTTGAAAGGGGGTTCCTAGAAAACGAAGTGGCAGGTCAAAAGTTTTTCGCTTGCCGGCCAAGTATTGTTCCAACTGTTTTATAGCGCGCTTTAGATGGGGGTTTACTATTTTCTTATTCCGTCCCTTCACTTTTTTGACAATATTAATACACAAGATAGAAGATGAATCTGCCTGCACTTCTAAAGCTCCAAATGGAGTTTTGAGAAAAGCTATTTCAATATTAGAATCTAGGGAATCGTTATTCATGCTTAGTCCTATTGCAGTGATTGATTGTTCTACCAAAAACCCAGCCTATCATTGTTTTAACCGTATGGTTAAGTACTTTGCCGCTCCTTTTAGCTATCACCAAGTTCCCAGTCGAGGAATCAAGTCCTTACAACTTGAAGGTTGTGCCAGTGCGTATATAGTTCTGGGAAGCCACTCAAATGTCGAAGAAAGACTTAGCTGGCAAATTGAGCTGGCGCAATTTGTAAAAGAAAAAATCCAAGCAGGAACTCCTACCTTAGGAATTTGCTTTGGCCATCAATTACTGGCCGATGCTTTTGGATGTACCATTTCAAAAATTACAAGGGAGCCAAAGTACTTTGAAGGTACACGCACCGTCACGGTAACTCAGGATATGTTTGGCATCAAAGCGCAAGAAAATCTGCAATTAGTAATGGGCCATGGTTACGAAATTTCAAAGCTTAGCCCCGATTTTCAAACTTTTGCCAGCTCCCCGCTTTGCCTTCACGAAGGTATTGTCCATAATGATTTTCCCTACTGGTCTGTACAGTGCCACCCAGAGGCCAGCCCTTCATTTATAGAAAATGAAATTAAAGAAGCTATTCCCGAAAATATTAAAGAAGAAACTTATAGGGATGGTCTACGTGTAATTTCTGGATTTCTTAAGGAAGCGGAAAAGTACTAGCAAATTCTTGAAACTTTTCTTCTATCTTAGGAGTAAAAGCTCCCAGAGTATTTGAGTCAATGTCCAACTCGGCGATAAAGTCTCCGCTGCTATCAGCTAAAGGGAGAACTAATTCCGAACGAGTCTTTAAAGAACAGGCAATATGGACTTCTTCTTCTCTAACGTCAGCAATATTTATGGTTCTTTCTTCTCTTAAGGCCATTCCGCAGAAGCCGCGATCAATACTTATCCGGATATGATCTGTTGGCTCACCAATGAAAGGTCCTAAGACAAGGTCGGTACTATCTTCTTGATCAAGCCAGGAAGCTTTAAAATAGATACCAATCCAATCGCAGACATTCGGTTGTAAGGCTTTGGCCTCTTTAAGCCAAGCTTCTATTTTTAAAAAGTACTGTTCTTTATTTAAAACGCTCATCAGGATTCCAGTGGAACTTCACCTTTTTGATAAAGGCACTCCAAGAAAGTATTTTTTAAAAATTCAAAATAAGGTTTACGGAATTTTTCAACCTCGTTATGAATTTCGTGATAGGCACCATCAAAAACTTTAAGTTCAAAATTTCTTTCTACTTTTGTAAAATAATTTTTAAGTGCTCTAGGATCGATAACATGCTCATCACTTCCTACAGATACATGCCCGCTACATTTTAAATTCAATGGATTTTTAAAAAGGTCGAAAGAATAATGAACCATTTCCAGTAATAATTTCGAATGAGGTTTTAAAATATTGAGATCATCTTCTAAGTAGTGATCCTTAACAAAAGGGTCGTGGCTTAGAAAATTTAAATCGACTAATCCACCCAGTTTTATCGTAAAAGGAAGTTTTGCAAGACCGGCAGTCGCCCGCAAGGGAAGCCGTTTCAGACCTTGACCTAAAAGCCCTGGAAATCCCACAGCTGGCGCATTCAAAAAAACTTTTTCAGGATAAAAAGCATCATCAACTAAATGGCGCATATACCCAGCAGTGATAAGTGCTCCCATCGAGTGGCCAAATAATACGTAGCGCTTCATTTTATAACGGTCTTTCAAAAATAGTATTATCTGATGAAGATCCTCAATGAATTGAGTAAAGCTATCAATATGCCCCCGTTGCCCCTGGCTACGGCCATGCCCCCTAAGGTCATAGCGAAGGATGTTGAAATGATGCCCAAAAAGCTCTGAGATATATTTATGACGCCCCATATGCTCACCGATACCATGGGTGCAAATTAGCCAAATTGGACTGGCCGCTTCATGGATTTCAGTATGCAGCTCCGCTCCGTCTGGCATTTTAATAAATTTGTATTCACTCATATTTGGCATGGTGCCTCCCTTAAAGATTTAACTAAACTATAATATCCGAGTTTTCTTTTAAACCTTTTTCTCTACTTTTCCCCCTTTGAAGATCATAAATTCGTGATAAAATGACTCTCACTTAGGAGAATAGGATGTATTGCCCAAAATGCCTCGACGAGACACTTCACATGGCCGCAAAAGGCGTTTGTGAAATTATGATCAATGGAAAAAAAATGGACGCTGGGCGTTTTCTATATAACCTCGGAAAACCCAAAGAAGAGCTGCTAGAAGATTTTACTTCCAAGGCGGAAGAATTCTTTGAGTGGTATTCCCATTTCCAAAACCCCGACCCTATCTCCGTGATCCAAATTTGTTCTTGTGATTTTGTTTGCGACAATAAATGCGCCATTCCCTTGAGCAACAAGTTCACCGTAATTGGGGTTTTAATTCCTCACGCCTTTGTCAAAAAATTATTAACCAAATTAGGCGACAAATATAATATGCAAATAGAAATCTCTGACGATCAATGACTGCAGAAACGATTGGTAAAATTAATCGTGTCACACTGCTTGGGTCTCTACTCGACCTAACTCTCGCCCTCTTAAAAATTACTGTTGGTATTTTTGGTCACTCTCACGCACTTGTTGTAGATGGTATCCACTCTTTTTCTGATTTAGGAACAGATCTTCTCGTTATAATAATGACGAAAATTGGCAGGGAAGAACCTGACGAAGAACACCCCTATGGCCACGGCCGTTTTGAAACTCTTGCAACGGTTGGCATGGGAAGCGTTTTGATGACCGTTGCAGGAGCACTCCTCTACGAAACGACAAGCCGGATAATTAATGACGAAATCCTATTGGTCCCTTCTTGGACCACACTCTTAGTTGCTCTACTCTCTATTGCCTCGAAAGAATGGATTTACCACGCCACAAAAAAAGTCGCCGAAGAAGTTAACTCTAGTTTACTTCAGGCAAATGCCTGGCATAGTCGTAGCGACGCCCTCTCTTCCATGGCCGTGGCGATTGGAATAATAGGCGCTATGGCGGGTTATCCAAAATTAG
>JABGVH010000164.1 GCA_018646195.1 Halobacteriovoraceae bacterium | reverse complement strand
TTAAAAATTTTGTAGAACAAGGCCAATAGGAAAGTTATGAGCGAATTCGAAATAAGCTCCGATTTAAAATACACCCTCGATAAGCAATTCGATGAGCTTCCAAAGGAAGTTATCTTTTGCAAGAACTGTGTTGTTTCTAATCAGCGACCTCGTACTGTATTTAATAAAGAAGGTATTTGCTCGGCCTGCCAATGGGCATTTGAAAAAGATCATAAGATTGATTGGAAAGAGCGGGAAAAAGAACTCGTTGATCTTTTGGATAGATTTCGTAGTACTGATGGAAGTTTTGATTGTGTTGTTCCTGGAAGTGGCGGAAAGGACAGCGCTTACGTCGCACACCAATTGAGAACTCGTTATAATATGAATCCTCTTTGTGTCACTTGGGCGCCTTTTGATTGGACTGATATTGGCTGGCTAAATCTTCGGAATTTTGTTGGGGAAGGATTTACTAATATTATTGGTCAACCAGGTGGTCAGCTACACAGAAAGTTGACACGTTTGGCTTTCGAGCTAAAAGGAGATGCTTGGGAACCTTTTACCTATGGTCAAAAGGCGTGGGCATTTCACATAGCTGAAAAATTTAATGTGAAGTTAATTTTTTACGGAGAAAATGGAGAGCTTGAATACGGTGGATCTGAAAAATATAAAAATCTACCTAAAGAAGGTCCAGAGGAATGGGAAAAAGAATATTTCAAAGGCGCTTCAGTGGACGATCTTTTCGATCACGGAATCAAAAAAGGAATCTTAACTAAAGAAGATTTCAAAAACCCTACTTACAATTTATATAAAGCTCCAAACCCTGAGTTAGTGATAAAAAAGGGTATTGAAATGCATTGGTATTCTTATTATGAGAGTTGGACTCCACAAGAGAATTTTTATTATGCAGCTCGCTACACAGCATTTAAAAACAATCCTCAAGGCAGATCTGAGGGGACATATACGAAACATGTTTCCCTAGATGATAAGGCAGATGGCTTCCATTGGCTTTTGAGTTATATGAAATTTGGAATGTGTCGTTGTTCAAGAGATGTACAAACAGATATTAGAAGGCACCATATTACAAGAGATGAAGGCGTTATTTTAGTGAATCGCTATGATGCAGAATTTCCCCAGCGGCACTTTAAATGGTTTCTAGACTATTGTAATATTAGTGAGGAATTTTTCTGGGAAGTAATGGATCTCTATCGGGAAAAATCAAATGTTTGGAAAAAAATAAATGGTGAGTGGAAAATGCTCTACCCTGTAGTATAGGCGTATCAATATGGGAAGGCCTACCGTATGCTTTATTACCGGTACCAGAGCTGATTATGGCCACCAGTTTCCTTTATTTCTCGAAATTCTAAAAAGAAAAAACTTTGAATTCAAGTTAATTGTCACAGGATCTCATTTATCTGAAAAGTTTGGAATGACTATTAATGAAATTCTCGCTGATAAAATCCCTATTGTTGAAAAAATTGAAATTTTAGATGAGTCGAATGGGGAGGATAGTTTAGCTAATAGCATGGCCAGTGCAGTTAAAGGTATTGGCACTGCCCTTGTAAAAATGAAGCCAGACTTATTGGTCTTATTTGGAGATAGGTTTGAAATACTAGCTGCCGCTCAAGCGGGGTGGTTGTCGCGGATTCCTATCGCCCATATTGGTGGTGGAGATATTACGGAGGGGTCTTATGACGACGGTTTTCGCCATTGTTTAACAAAACTTTCGAGCCTTCATTACCCAACAAATTTAGATGCGAAAAAGATTATCGGACGCTTGGGGGAATTGGAAAGCACAATTAAAAATGTAGGTAGTCTTTGTATCGATAATATTTTACGAAATGATCGAAGAAGCAAAGAAAAACTCTCTGAATCGCTAGATTTTGAGTTCCAAGAACAGAATATTCTAGTGACCTTTCATCCAGAGACTTCTACTGAAAGCCATAAAGATCCAATTGAACTATTTAACGCTTTAAATAGTTTTAAAGATCTTGGAATTATAATAACGTTACCCAACTTCGACCAGGGAACGGATCATATTATTGAATTAATTAACGGTTTTTGCAAAAGTCATCCCTATGCAAAATCATATAGTTCTTTAGGTCAGATTAATTATTACTCCGCACTTGATTGTGTTGATGTAGTAGTTGGTAATTCATCTAGTGGAATTTATGAAGTACCATCGTTTGGAATTCCAACGATAAATATTGGAGATAGGCAAAAAGGAAGAATCCAGGCCGTAAGCATTATTAATAGCAAACTAGAAGAAAGCGTTATTAAAAAATCACTTGAAAAAGCTCTTGCTATAAAAAAGACAAGTATAGAAAATCCATATGGGGACGGCAATACAGCGTCTAAGATCGCCGATGATCTAGAGCGCTCGTTGAAAGCTGGGATTATTAAAAAGGATGGGTTTGTTCTGTGACTAAAGAGAAATGCTATATTATTGCTGAGGCAGGAGTGAATCATAATGGGTCATTAGAAATGGCCAAAGAGTTAGTTATTAAAGGAAAGGAAGCTGGTGCCGACGCTGTTAAGTTTCAAACCTTTAAGGCGGAGGCTGTCTCAAGTAAGTTTGCAATTAAGGCTGAATATCAAATTAAAAATACAGGCAATGAAGAAGAAACTCAGTTAAATATGATCCGAAAATTCGAGCTCACCTTTGGTCAGCACGAAGAATTGGCAAAATTCTCAAAAAGTAATGGCGTAACTTATCTTAGCTCACCTTTTGATATTGCCAGTGTAGATTTTTTAAAAGCTCTTGGTCTTCCCTTGCTTAAAATTCCTTCTGGAGAGATAACGAATGCTCCCCTACTTTACCAGGCAGCCAAAACAGGCCTTCCCTTAATATTAAGTACTGGAATGGCCAACCTTGATGAAATTAGAATGGGTTTGGCGGTTATTTCATATGCACTTAATAATGAAAATGATCCTGAAGGGATTAGAGATTTTAACGAAATTATCAAGAGAAAATCAGACTTTGAAGATTTAAAGGGAAAAGTAAGCCTCCTGCATTGTACGACAGAATACCCATGCCCCAAAAATGCAGTGAACCTATTGGCCATGAAAACTCTATTTAATGAGTTTGGGCTAACGGTAGGATATTCAGATCATACAGAAGGAATTATTGTTCCGGCTTTAGCTGTCTCTAGTGGTGCTAAAATAATTGAAAAGCATTTTACCTTAGACAAAAATTTACCAGGACCGGATCACAAGGCATCTTTGGACCCGAAAGAACTAAAAGAAATGGTTTCTTTAATTCGAGAAACCGAAATTTTTATGGGTAAAGAGGAGAAAGTTCCTGGAGTAGAAGAATCAAAAAACATACCAATAGTTAGAAAAAGTCTAGTGGCCAGTAAAGAGATTAAAAAGGGTGAGATTTTTAGTAATGAAAATGTAACAACCAAACGCCCTGGAACTGGTATTAGTGCTATGAAGTATTGGGACTTTATAGGACTAGAAGCTGGTAAAGATTATTCAGAAGATGAATTAATCGAAGGGTAGTATGATAGCAAAAGATCTAATAATTAATGCAAACCAACTAGAGAGGGACAATATTCCTCTTTGGGATCTTCATATGCATACAACTTGGACTGATGGAGCACAATCAGCGAAAGAAATGCATCAAGCGGCCATTAGATCAGGTCTAAATTATATTCTTTTTAGTGAGCATGCGAGAAAAAGCAGTGGAGATTGGTTTCCTAAGTTTGCTCAAGAGGTGCGTTTTCTTGAGCAAGATATTTGTAAAGCATTTGTTGGCCTGGAAACAAAAGTCTCCGACTTTAAGGGATCATTAGATACCACCCCAGAAATATTAAGTGAGTGCGACCTTGTGATGGCAAGTGTCCACCGTTTTCCAGGAGAGGAAGGAGTCGTTAAAGGGTTTGGTGAAACAGATCCATCTGAATCAATTAAAATAGAGACGGACTTATCTCTTGCTGTATTAGAGAACTCCGACTGCGATATCCTGGGACACCCATTAGGGATGTCGTTAAGACGTTTCGGACAAAAGCCTACCATTGAAGATTTTAGAGTAATTGTAAAAAAAGCCGCAAAAACAGGGGTTGCTTTTGAAATAAATTCACACTATCACCCCGATCCTTGGATGCTAATTGAATTGTGCCAGGAAGAAGGGGCTAATATTTCTCTTGGGTCCAATGCTCATAATGTTTCAGAAGTAGGAAGCATAAACCGAATCTTAAAGGGCGAGGAGAAAGCGTGGCAAAACTAAAAATATTAGTAACTGGCGCTGGTAGTGGCGTCGGTCAAGGAATAATGAAATCCCTTCGCGCTTCAGAGTTAGATTTGGAAGTGCATAGCGCAGATATTTCAGCCACAAATTGCGCTTTATATGTTGCTGATGGTAGATGGATTATTCCAAAAGTGGAAGAAAAAGGAGCATTGGAAAAAATTATTGAGCTTCTAAGGAATCAAAAGTTTTCCGCTGTAATGATTGGTTCTGAATTCGATTTAAATTTTTTTAGTCAAAATAAGGAAAAAATTGAGAAGGACTCAGGTTGTCTTGTTGTAGCATCTTGTGAAAACACAGTAAGTATCTCTGATGATAAATTTAAGACGTTCCAATTTTTGAAAGAGCATGGCCTGGCGCATGCCGAGGCAATAGCCCCATCTAATTGTGAAGAAGCTCTTTTAGTCGCCTCAAAATGGGGTTATCCAATGGTTCTAAAAACTAGAACAGGTACTTCAAATAGGCATGTTCATGTTATTTCCTCTGAAGAAGAATTAAAGAAGATATACCCAACAGTCCCAAATCCTATGTGCCAAGAGCTTGTGGATCTGCCAAGAACTGATCTTTCAAATGAATATACTTGTAGCGTATTTAGATGCGCAAATGGAGACCTCTTAGGACCTTTTACTGCTCGAAGAACTTTAAAAGCAGGTTCGTCTTGGTTAATTGAAGTAAAAGAATTTCCTGAACTTGAGCCGCTGATGAAAGGGATAGCAGATAAGTTAGATATTATGGGATCCCTTAATGTCCAATTAATGATTGGTAAGAAAGGACCTGTCCCTTTTGAATTTAATGCTCGCTTTTCAGGAACAACAGCCGTGAGAGCTCATTTTGGATTTAATGAACCTGACATGTTGATTAGAAGCTATCTCTTAAACGAAGAAATCTCTAAGCCTGTTATTCGAAAAGGAATGGCCTTTAGATACCTAGAAGAAGTTTTCCTTGAGGATGTAGATGAGGCTAGTCTAGATAAATTTTCTGGAAAGGGTTTAGTTAGGCAATGGTTTTAAATAAAGTACTTATCACTGGAGCCTCTGGACTTTTAGGACAGCATTTTGTTCTACAATGTATAAAACAAGAAATTAAAACAATTGGGTTATGCAGAAGAGAGCCTACTCCTAACCTTGTAGATCAATGGCTCGAATTTGATTTGGAAAACTTTGAGACGATTCCCGAAGATCTAGACATAGATGCTGTTGTCCATTGTGCCGCTTATCTTCCAAGTACGGAATCGGCGGAAGAAAAATCAAAAATAAAATTGATAAATGTAGATGCTACTAAAAAGATTGGAGACTATTGTCTTCGTAAAAAACTCCCCTTACTTTATATTTCGGGGGCTATTGTTTATGAAAATGAAGCAGATATAGCTATAAAAGAGTCCGCTCCATTAAGAACGAAGAGTGCTTGGGGAGGAGAATACGCATTATCTAAACTAGCTGGGGAACAGGCCTTGATAAGTTTACAAAATAAAGGGCTCGACCTGGCCATATTAAGGCCTACCTCACTTTATGGTACAGGACTTGGAAATGAAAAATTACTTTCTAAATTATTAATTAAATGCGGAAAAGGTGAAGAGATAAACCCAAAGCCTCCCCTATCTAATAGTATAAATTTTATTCATGCTAGAGATGTGGCTCAAGCGGGTCTTGAGCTAATTAAGAAGGGCGGTTGGGATGTTTTTAATATAGGCTCGTCAGAATGCTATAATATTATTGAGATAGTAAAAAAATGTATAGAGGCAGTTGGTGAAGGCTCGATAGTTATCCCTAATCAAAATGAAGATACAGCTACATTTAGATATGATGTTAATTCTGATAAATTATATAAAAAGCTAGGATTTCGAGCAAGTATTAGCCTAACTGAAGGTTTAAGTTTAATGCATTTAGGAAGTTTTTGAGTTTTCGATACGTTGGATCATTTCTAATACTTGATAGCCCTCTTCATAGCTAGCTACAATTTCTTTTTTGTTTAAAAAATCTAGATGCATTTCTGTATAGGTATGGTTCCTATCAATTTTTATAGTTTCTATCTCGCCGTTCTTAGAGTAGCTTCCCTTTATAAAATCGACAAAAATCTCACCTTGCGGATGTTTAATTTCCAACGTTCTCCGGGGAACTTTGTCTGTATAATTTAATTCGACCTTCGTCTCAGCGGAGTATTCTTGAGTCATTGATATATTCACTGTATCTTCAGTTTCGATTTCTAGGTCGCTAAGTTTTAGAATGGAACCAGATATATTATCAGATAGGCCAAAAATCCAATTGAGATAATCGAGTTCATGACTTAAGTCCCTTAATACTCCTCCTCCTTGCTCTTTAGAGGCGGAGTAGGAATCACGATAATTTGTTCCTGGTCTCCAATCTGGTAGGTATTGACCACAATGGGCCATAACTTGATCAACTTTTATATTTGCGAGGGACTTTTTTAGCTTTATTAAAAATGGATGGAACCTTAAATTATATCCTACACCGCAAGAATATGAATAAGTCGGTCTGTCTTTTAACGTTGATATAAATAAAGGTTTTTCTACTAACACATGGCCTTTAAAATTCAGCTTATCTAATTTCTGAAGGCAGTTAAAATGTTCGCCTGTAATTTTTGAAACAATAATGTATTCCGGATTAAATTTATCTAGACAGTCTTCTATGCTAGTAAAATTATTTTCCCTTAGGAGATGACTTGAAACGCTAGCAACTTGGTGCCCCATATTCTCTAATACACTATAATGCCGGCTTCCAATAGAACCCATGCCCCAAACGGCAGATTTCATGTAAAAACCTCATCGTATTCATAATTGGCACGCTTGAAATCGTCTGCTCTACCAACATCAATCCAATATTCTCTAATGGGAAAAACAGAAGTAGTCTTATTATCTTCGATTATTTTTTCAAATAATTTGGGCATATCGAAAGATTGGTCTTTGGGGATGTATTTAAGAGCCTCTCTTCCTATTACGTAGACACCGGCATTTACAAAAAATTTATGAATAGGCTTTTCGACAATTTTTTTAATTTTAGTTTCTTCAATTTCAACTACGCCGAATGGAACTTGAAAATCATATTCGCGGACACACATTGTACCTAAGAAATTATGTTCGTTATGATATTCGAGTAAATCTTGAAAATTTACAGTGGTTAATAAATCTCCATTCATAACAAAGATTGGCCTTTGGTTATCATCAGGGATTAGTTTCAAACTACCAGCGGTTCCGAGTGGGATTTCTTCGTCGATGTACTTGATGGAAATATTCCATTTCGACCCGTTTCCAAAGTATTCTTTAATCATTTCGGATTTATAATTCACAGAGATATAAAAATTATGAAAACCGTGATCAATAAAATTTTCTAATATAGTTTCAAGAATGGGTTTCTTGCCAACTTTTAAAAGCGGTTTAGGAGTATTTTTTGTCATTTCTCCTAGTCGTTTGCCTAGCCCACCCGCCATTAAAACGACGGGATTATCCCTAGGAGTTGCTGTTAGCGCTTGATTTAGAACAGAAATATCGGTGACTACGCCGTCACAATTTGTAATTGGTATATGGAGGAGGTTTTTTTGCTCCATAATTTTCGTAGCCTGATCCTTCTCTGATTCTTTTAAGGATGTGGGTAATAGGTTCATTACTTGGTCTATGGAAGTTTCTAAACTAATGCCTCTTAAAAGTCCCCTTCTGATATCTCCGTCAGTGACAGTTCCCAGAAGTTTGTCATTTTTATTTACAACCACAGCAAAACGAACACCGCTTTGATCGATAATTTCTACTACTTTAATAACGCTCATTTCAGGCGTGCATCTAATTAGCTTCCAATCTTTCATAATTTTTTAACACTTTTACAACTTTTTCCACTTGCAAGCTTGTTAATGATGTTGAGCAAGGTAAGTTGATAACTCGATTATATATTTCTCTAGATATTGTAATATTCCCTGTTTGGCAGCTTTTAAACATAGGAAGGTCTTCCATTAAGGCCCATATGGGTCTTACTTGAATACCTGCATCATTCAAGTATTGTATTAACTGCATTCTCTTTTCTTCATTACTGGAGTCAAGGACAAGGCTATAAAACCAGAAGTTAGTTTGGGTAAAATCTTTTACCGAGTGCAATTGGCCAAAATTAAATTCCTTTAAATTTTCTTCATATATTTTAAAATTTTCTCTTTTTGTTTTTAAAAATTGGGGCATATTTTCCAATTGCCCACACCCTATGGCAGCCAGAATGTTGACCATTCTATAATTATATCCAACTTCGTCATGAATAAATTCAAGCCCATTAACCTTGGCGGTTGTACTTAAATGTTTTGCTTTTGTGGAATCATTTTGGTTTTTACAAACTAAAACTCCCCCTCCCCCGGTTGTCATTATTTTATTACCATTAAAACTAAAGCAGCCGAAATCGCCCAGGGTTCCTAAGTGTTTGCCTTCATATTTAGCTCCTAGTGACTCGCTTGCGTCTTCTATCAATTTTAAATGATATTTTTTACATATATTAACAATTGGTCCTAGTTTTGCCGAATTACCTAAGACATGAACAACTATCAAAGCCTTAATAATTTTACCTGTCTTTTTATTGATGCAAGACTGATTTTTAATCTCAGTGTTTTCTCTTAAGAAATTTTCTAGGTCTTCAGGGCATAGAGATAAAGTGTCCCATTCAGAATCTAATAAAATTGGAGTGGCTCCACAGTAGCGAATAACATTTAAAGGGGCGATAAACGTTAAGTTGGGAGCTAAAACTTCGTCGCCCTCTTTAACATCTGAAAGTATCAGCGAGAGGTGAAGAGCCGCCGTACCATTGATTACTGCCGTTGAATTTTCAATTTCTAAAAAACTTGCAAATTCTTTTTCGAACTGGTCCACAAAAGGACCTACAGAGGAAACAAAATTATCCTCGAAGCATTGATTAACGTATTCCTGTTCTTTGCCACATAGATTGGGTATTGATAATGGAATAAAGTTATCTTTTTTCATAAATTATATATATGAGATTTATATTTTTTTAAGTTTATTTCGTTAGAAAACCAATCAGATGTTAATTTAAGACCTTTCTTAAAACCTTCGACTCCACCAAATTCTGGTTCCCAGTTAAGTAGCTCTTTTGCTTTTTTATTACTGGCAAATAGACGTTCTACCTCTGATTTTTCTGGACGCATTCTTTGAGGGTCTTGTTCAATTTTAACTTCGCTACCCATGACTTCTGCTATTGCGTTTGCAGTATCTTCAATAGAAATTTCAAATTGACTACCAAGATTAATAGTCTCGCCATCTATATTGTTTGACTCGGCTGCAGCAATAAAGCCCCGGACAGTATCAGCGATATAATTAAAATCTCTAGTGGGTGTTAAAGCTCCAAGCTTAATTGACTTAGACTTGTTTGCAATTTGGGTTATAACGGTAGGGATAACTGCTCGAGCAGATTGTCTAGGACCATAGGTATTGAAAGGCCGAACTATTGTGACTGGAGTTTGAAATGATGTAAAAAATGAATAAGCAATTTGATCAGCACCAATTTTACTGGCCGAATAAGGACTTTGACCTTGCAAGGGATGTTCTTCAGTTATTGGAACTACTTGTGCTGTCCCGTAAACTTCACTGGTTGAGGTGTGAATTACTTTTTTTATACCGAGTTCTTTTGCCGCTTGAACCACATTAAGGGTTCCGTTGATATTAGTTTCGACATAACTTTGAGGTGAGTGGTAAGAAAAAGGAATAGCGATTAGTGCTGCTAAGTGATAAACGGTATCACAACCTTCCATTGCTTTTTTTACTCCAAACGGATCTCTTATGTCTCCAGCAAAAATTTCAATTGAGTCGAGAATTTCTTTTGGAGTGTCATCGAGCCAACCCCAAGAATTAAAAGAATTATAAAAGACAAAAGCCCTAACTTTTTTTCCACGGCGGACTAATTCTTCAACTAAGTGGGACCCTATAAACCCGTCGGATCCGGTGACTAAGACGCGACCTGTCATTTAATGCTCCTGTGATGATTAGCCACTATAGGCTAACAGAAATCAAATAGCTAGAAAAGGCAGGCCTAGAACGGGTTTCAGCGTAGCTGATCGGCTAGCTTCATAGTTCTTAAGGCTTCGTGAATATCGGCAGCTGGCCATTGACTTTCACCTGATTTGATTAAATTGCCGAATGCTTCTAATTGGCGGTAAAAGCCCGCCTTAAATTGAGTATCGATTGGGTCGGCTACAATTTCAGTGGTCTCGAAATTTTGGTCTATGACAAAGCCTTTTTCTAAAGGTTTAAATTCAACAGTGACTCCATCTCCATAAAGAGTGGCACTCCAGCCTCCTGGAGAATACCAAAAGGCCGAGTATTGACCAATGGCCCCTGATTCAAATTCTACAAGTCCGGCTATCTGATCGGCACTTGAAAATTTTGGGCTAACTGACTTTGAAAGCGAATTTACCGTTTTAGTTTTCCCGCCAAAGAGATTGAGAAGATCTATCGTATGAGTGCTATTGGCAAAAATCCAATTTTCACGAGTTTCATCATCAAGAGATTTCTCGATTCTCCACATTCTTTCGTGACCCTGTACGGTTAAACCTCTCAATTCCCCATGTTTTTTAATAATATCCAATCCTTTTTTATAGATTGAATAAAAGCGGCGATTGAATCCGACCTGTGTGAGGATTGATTTGCTTTGAGCGAGTTCTTCGAGTTCCTTTGCTTGATCTGGGAGCATTGCAGGTGGCTTTTCTAAAAAAACAGGAATACCAAATTCCATAGCTTGTCTTGCAACATTGTACATTTGATTAACTGAAACAAGTACCATTAGTCCGTCTGGGTGGTGATCCGATACCAGTGATTCTAATGATTCGGAAACATGAGGGATATTAAACTCTTTTGCTAATTCTTCTGCTTTGGATAATGTTCTCGAAGTAATAGCAATAATTTCTATCCATTCAATGGCTTTTGCAACCTCAAGGTGAAATTTTGATATCGCTCCAGCACCAATTACTCCAATTTTAATTTTTTTCATAATAGGTCTCAATTAGGTAACAGGACAGTAATCCAATTTTTCGTCATGCAGATTTTTAAAGTGAGGTAATAAGCTATCAAAAATAAATTTGTGAGAGATAAAACACTCTTTTAGAGTAGGAAGATTGCAAACACCATTTTGCAAGATATCATTTGCAAAATATTTACTTAACTGGCTAACAGCGATATTTTCTTCGATCGGAAAAATTTTGTTTTCCCAATTAGTTCTTTCGGAATTCTCTATTAAATTGCCATATTGATCATCTATAATGAATCTCCCTACAGAAGAGTGAATCGAAACATAGTCACCTATAGTATGATCTGGTGCCATAGAGAGTATGAAATCATCTCCACGCGGAGTTGCGCCAAAGAGTGTCCCTGTAAGGTCTACTAAACCTCCCCCTCTCTTGGAAGTATAAGTTTTTTGGTCAATCCTATTTCCGACAGAGTAAATATTTTGCTCGTTTGTGTAGAACTGAAATAGATCAACACCATGAACACCATTTGTCCCGAGTCCATGATTTCCAGAAATACGTGAAAATTTTATTGGGGAGTTTGGCTCTAATTTCGCTTTAATACTTCTGTGCACTTGATAGGTTCTAGTTTTACAATTGACCCAACATTGAAAGTTTTTCTCATTCTGAAGCTCAATTAAACTTTCATAGTCAGCTACATTTTGGGTAACCACTTTTTCAAGTAAATAATTTGAAATATTAAAATGTCTAGAAATCTTTCTTACTAATTCAAGTCGCCCTGGAGCCTGTGTTGCAAGAATACATAAGTCAGCACTTTTTGGCCCCTCTTGAAAGGATTGGTGCCAGTGAAACTCGATCTTTGGATTGAGATCATTAATTTCTAAAATTCTTTTTTTCCCGAGCTCTAGTGACTCTGGAAAGGAGTCGAAAACATGAATTTCGCTAACATTGACTAGTGAGGAAACAGCCTGAAGATGACGACTTCCTAATTGACCACAGCCAATTATAAATATTACATTTTTGTCAGACATTTAATTACCCTTACTTCTCTAATATATATATAATCTCAGAGCCTAATCCAGCCTCTTCAATACTTTCAATAAATTTTGAGCGAGAATCATCATTTTTTAAAACATTACAGAAAAATTGAGCAGTCGATTTTTCTTCAGGATTAGGGGCTGTTTCTAAGGCGTATTTTGCCCATGAATCATTTCTAAGCATCCTATTGCCATGAAATTTATGGGCGACTTTAATATTTTTTGTTTCTAGAAAACGGTCCAACCAAGACTCCGATAATACAGTTAGGTGCTGAATTGGGCATGCTGCCCAGAAATCGAACAATTGACAAACAGGGTTATCAAAGTCTGGAGTAGAAAAAATAAAGTAGCCACCGTGAGAAATTTTTTTCATAACTCTCGGTAATAATTCTTTGAGATCTGAAACGTGGAGATGTTCTATTACTTCCCAAGAGGTTACTAGATCTACTTTTTCAAGCCCTTCTAGATTTTCTAGTAGGGAGCCCATTTTTAGCTTGATTCCTTTTTCTTCAAGGCTGGTCTTCTTTTCGTTATCTATATGAAAGTCGAGACCAAAAAATTGGCCATTACCTATTTTTTGACTGGCAAAAGTGATAAATTCACCACTACCGCAGCCAAGGTCAGCGACGGTAGGAGTATTTGGTAAATGTTTTATTACCAAATCGAGCCCTTTGAAAAACATATGACTTTCTTCTATCTGATGAATGCTTTTCTCTTGAATCTTATGGAGGGATATTTCATTTAAGTAGTCATCATATATTTTGGAAATATCTTCCTTTCTAAAAGAGCGATTCATAAAAACCATATTGCAATCAATGCATTGGGTGTATAGAGATACTGATTTAGGAATAAATCCATTTAACGAATGGGAGCGGTTTAAAAATAATTCTTCTGTATTATTTGATTCACAGGAAGGACATTTACCTTCAATGATTAAGTCGACGCTCTCTCCTAAACGAAAAAATAAATCCTTACCATTTTCAGATTCCATATATGAAAAGAAATCATTTAATGTTTTTTTATAAAAGGAATCATCCTCCCTTAAGAAAGAAAGAAAATGTTTCTGTCTTTTAAGTTTAAAAAGATTCAATTGGGTATTAAATTTATTCTGGGTCTTTAAGTTTATACACTGAGTAGGTTTATCTTTTTCACTGGAAAGATAAATTTTTTGAGGAGCAGTCCCAGGAACAGCCCCTGCGAACAAAAAATTACCAGCATTTTCGCTAGTTATTTTTTCGCAGCAAGACTTGATAGCTTTTTCATCAAACAAAGGATTGATGTTTAATAGTTCGACAATGATGGATTTTTTTTCCAGCGGTACATCTTTATTAAAATATATTTTAGCACTAGGGAAAAAGTATTGAATTCTTTTTTCAATAAAGTTATTCACGACCTTAAAGTTATCATCGAATTGAAGTGCTTTGTGAGAATGAATTTTAAAATAGATATCTATCATTAATTCACCAAGCGTTTAATCCACCATCAATCATGATGTTTTGTCCCGTAACGTAAGATGATGCTGAAGAGGCGAGATAAATTAAAGCGCCAACCATTTCTTGTGCTTCGGCCATCCTTCCAAGAGGAATTCTTGCTGAATACTTTTGTTTAAATGTTTCATTTTGCCCACTCTCAACTCCTCCTGGAGTTAAGCAATTAACTCGAATATTTTTTTCCGCCCAATAGGTTGCCAAATATTTTGTTAGTCCGACTACAGCTGCCTTTGAAGCGGAGTAGACAGCTGGCGTATTGATAGGGCCGCCCATATAATCTGATCCTTCGTAAATACGCTGGTCGGGTGCATTTACTCCGTATATCGAAGCGGTTTGAATAATGCTCCCGCCTTTTCCATGCGAGATCATATGTTTTCCCACAGCCTGGGAGACTAGAAACATACCATCTATATTTACTGCCATCATATCTTTCCAGACATCTAAGGAATATTCTTCGTAAGGAGCAAAATACTTAGTTAGGTCCTTTGGTTTTGCTGCTGCATTATTATGGAGAATAGTAATATCTCCAAGATTGTCTGAAACAGCTTGAACCATACTGGAAACAGAATCCTTTTTGGTAATATCACATGTGTGAGCATAGGTGCTTACATCATACTTTGTGGAAAGCATTTTTGCTCGCTCATTTATTACCTGGTCGTTTATATCGATAAGGGCAATATTAGCCCCTGCTCGAGCTAATCCAGCAGTAAAATATTCTGCCAGAATTCCACCTGCTCCAGTGATGAGAGCTGTTTGTCCCTTGAGTGCGAAATTTACTTTTCCTATATCAACTGGCATAGGTCATCCCTCTTTTTGGCCAAAAATTCGACAATTTGAAAGTCGATTTCGGTATCAATATCATAACTTCGTTCTTCTGGCATTATAAAGAGGCAAGTGTCCTTTTTAAACAATGTCTCACCGTCTAGAAGAGCATCTCTTTGCCAGGCATAAATGGATGCGTTAGCGTCGTAGCACTTTGGAGAATCTTGTCTTCGGATAATATTGGTAGGTAACTCTTTTGATATCTTTGCGACGTTATTTTCGTCTAGTTCTAATAAATTGAAATAGGGAGACCGCCTAGCAGGGGTCGCAGAAAGAATATTTGAAATATTCTTTTCCTCCAGCATATTAATAGTTCCCACTATATCCTCGATATTCCTAAGCGGGGAAGTGGAATCTAGGTCCATGTGGGAATTATAGGTAATTCCAGTTATTTTTTCGACCTCCAGGAGGCAGTGCTGAATCACTGGAATTTTTGCAGCAGTATCAGTGGCCAGCTCATCAGGTCTTTTAATTAAGATTTCTACGCCATATTCACTCGCAGTATCAAGAATTTTGTCTGAGTCACTACTCACGGCGATTGTGTCAAAAAGTCCTGATTTTTTTGCTTGTAGTATTGTGGATGCAATTAAAGGTCTCCCTAGAAATTCCCGTAGGTTTTTATTTTTGACTCCCTTGGAGCCACCACGAGCGCAGATAGTACAGAGTCGCTTCAACTAAGCCCTCCCAGTTTAAGACGCTTATTACCGATCTCCATCAGTTTAGGATTATGGGTAACTAATAAAGTAATAATTTTTGGAAAGAGAGTTTTGAAATTCTCTACTATTTTTTCGATGGTGCCATCATCCAAGTTGGCGGTAAATTCGTCTAGAATTAAAAGTTTAGGACTCCTTAATATTGCACGGGCAATAGAGAGTCTTTGTAATTGCCCTGTTGAAAGGGGTAACGCCTCAGTAAAGAGAGTCCCAAGACCCTCAGGTAATTTTGCTACAAATTCGTCAGATAAGGAAAGCTTCAAAGCATTTTCTATCTGCTGACTTGTAATTGAGGAGGGATCAGGGTGACCATATTTTAGATTTTGGTCCAATGTGCCGGTTATCAGATAGGGTTTAGGTCCGACGTAACCTACGTGGGGAAAGATATTATCTCTAGCAGATTCGGCGTCTTTTTTATTAATGCTTATTTTTCCGCTGTCAGGTTTTACTAGGCCTAAAATTAGGTTTAAGAGCGTGGATTTTCCGGTGCCGGACTCACCTGAAATAACTACGAGGTCACCAGTTTGGAGCTCAAGATCAAAGTTCTTAAAGAGCTGGCCCTCTTTCTTATCATAGGTGAAGTTAAGGTCATTGATTGAAATTTCGGTAGGCTCAATCCAATTTTCTTTCTTTACCGGTTCCTTGTTTAAGATGGCCTTGGTGATGTGGGCCGAAAATTTCAAGTGCCACTGATAGAGAGTTTTCATGGCGGGAAAATTTGAACGGGCCTGAGTAGCTGCTGTAATACATTGTGAAATCGAAAGCACCATTCTCATAAAGATATAAAGGAAACCTAAAAGGACTGTACCCTCGGTGCCGATATATTTCTGGCTAGTGATCATAATAATTGAAATAACAAAGATACCAATAAATATTGGGGCATTATTTTTAAAACAGGTTATTCCAACGACTGTGTAAAAGTGAGTATTGTAGCTATTGAGGGTTTCTTTGCTGGCCTTAACTTGCTCTTCAACTAGTCCATAAATCCTCAATATAAAATTGTGGCGGATACCATTAATGAAAGTAGAGAGAACTGATTTCCATTCTTGGACAATACCTTCGCCGGAAGATTTAATTTTTTTATTAAGTAGCGACAATGGAAGGGCCAATATAAAAGTCAGGCTTATCCCGAGGATCATTTCTTTTGGCGCCATGTTTAAACCAAAAAGGAAAAGGCAGAAGCCTAGAATCGAATGGGAAATAAAAGTAGTGAGGTTATTGAGTACTCGCGCTGAATTAATACAGAGATCGGAAAAAGCAGCGGTGGCGTCATCGAGTGTGATTTTATCAGGATGAAATAAGGAGAAGCCAATAATCTTGGCGCGCTGGTTGCGTTCAAAAACCTTGGGAATACAGCCCTGGATAAAGGTCAGCAAAAAATTAGAGACAAATTTAAAGAATCCAAAAATAGTGAGGATGATAGCGTTGTTTACGCTACCGGTAGGCCACCATTCCGGTAGCTTGCTAATTGCAGCATCCATTATATTCATCGAGATTAAGAATCCCTGCAGAATATAAACAAATGAAAGCTCCATAAAGAAAGTGGCAAGCCCCAATAGGAAGGCAAAAACCAAGTAGTAGCTAACTTTTTCGCCTGCAAATTCTTGCAAGTGTTTAATTTTTTGGATCAACATTCGCTCGAGTATATCGCCTTTGTGTAGGGCTGCATAGTTCTCGCACTCTAATTCGTACTGCGTTAAGTCCCTCTCAAAATCTTGCTTTAAATATCCAATTATAGGAAAATAAAGCCAATCCCCTCACTATTGGTTACTTCTCAATGGACAATAAAACGGCCTTTACAAATGCATTCAGCCCTATAAATTTCGTAGTTGGAACTTCTCTTTTTCTATTGCCGGTAGTGGCCATGCTCAATGTTTGGAGTGATGCCGATATGGTAGTTAAGCTAGGGCTTCTAGGCTTAGCGGGACTTGGCCTTTATTTTTTAAGCCGCTCCTCTGAATCACTTTTAAAGGTATTGGAAAATGGATTTGAAGTTGATGAAACGGTAGGAGGGGCAGGATTTAATTGGGAGTTCGCCACACCACTTAAAAAAGAATGGCAGGACTACGTCATTATCTTGAGTCC
>JABGVH010000146.1 GCA_018646195.1 Halobacteriovoraceae bacterium | reverse complement strand
CTTGGCCGGACACCAAAGGAATTGCCTCTTTAGAAATAATGGCGACGGAAGCTTCACCGAAGTCGGCTTTCTAGAAGGTGTTGATTCTATCGCCGACGGTTATATTATCGCCAAGGGTGATATTGATAACGATGGCGACTTAGACTTGGTGCTTAGAAACGGTGACCCTGGAACCTCAGATATTAATTTCCCGGCAGTCCAAGTTTTTAAAAACAATGCTAAACAGCCCAAGAGTTTAAGAATCAAACTAGTGGCGGTTAACTCCAATAGGAATGCTATTGGTGCCGAAGTTTCAGTTAAAACAAAGAAAATTCGCCAGACTCAGCAAATGATGGCCAATAATGGGACGGCACAAAGTGAGCTGGTTTTGCATTTTGGCCTGGGCGCTGAAAGTGCCGCTGAAGAAGTAGTGGTTCGCTGGCCTAATGGTAAAAAACAAATTTTTCAAAACATTAAGGCCGGTACGGTCATCTTAAAAGAATCGTCGCCAGTTTATAAAAGAATGGCGGCTTCAAAATAAAACTAATCTACGTGCTAGTGGCCCTTCGGTCACTAGAGCGTTTTTTAGTGACCTTTTGCATGCTCTCTAATAACTCAGGATATTTTTCAATTATATGAAGAAAGTCTTCTTTCTTTAGTTTGTAGAGGTCGCAGTAGGTTTGGGCGCGGACATTTGCATTCCTGGTGGTCTGCTTTAAAAGCGCTGCCTCGCCAAAGAATTGCCCCTCATGTAGTGAGGCGACTATATTGCCATCTTTCAAAATAACTTCAACCACACCATGCCCTATGATGAACATCTCCTGTCCATCCTCTCCAATATTAATAATATTTTGACCAGGGGAGAAGTACATCTGTTCAAGTGAGGCGGCGATAGCTTTTAAACAGGCGTGAGAGCAGTACTTAAAGACCGGTACTGTCTGTATAAGCTTCATATTCATATAGGTCTGAAGCTCATTTTGAAGGGCGTGAGGCAGGTCTCCTATAATCTTAGTGTCATTGTCAGAGAGCCGTTTTTGGAAGACGTAATTATAATAATTAAAGCAGGCGGATTGCAGCCTTTCTGGAATATTATAATGGCCCATAAAGAGATGCAGGTCTTGCATCTTTTCTCTAGAGAGCTCCTTATGGCGGTCACTTTCCATAAAAATTCTCGAAATATTACCAATAATCAAACCATAAAGACCAACACCCATGATCATGATAACCATTGTAAATAGGCGTCCGACGTCGTCGCTGGGAGTGATGTCGCCATAACCGACGGTGGTTAAAGTAGTGACCACCCAATAGAGGGTTTTGATATAGTAAGACCTAATAATAATATCGGCGCCAGGAGGGTTGAGAATAATCCAACCACAGGCAATCCAATGGATTCCGATAAGCGACAAGATTAAAATCATCTGGAATTTTACCCAGCGAGGTACCACAGTCATATTTTGTATGATGTTAAAAAGTTTGATAATCCTGACTAACCTAAAGAGCCGCAACAATCCAAAAATTCCCATTCCTGCGCCAAGGTCGAAGCCCCAGGCCAGCAGGTCAAAAGGTATACAAGCAGCAGTATCCACCAAAACAGCGGTATACCACATAGTCTTTCCAAGCGGGGAGTGATCGATTTTCTCCTGCCTGCTGTGTTTTCTTAAATGGTAGAATAGGTCGCCTATGAAAATTAAAGATAGAAAACCGTCGGCCCAGAGCTGCCAAGTTTGGAGATTGGTTTTAAAAGTAAAGCTAAAGGGCGCTTCCATAGCGGTGAAGGACACCGACCAGAAGATGATGCCGATCCAAACCAGTTCGCCGGTAGATAACTTATTTTTACTGAACATAGCTGCCTATCGGTGGTTTTTCAAAAAAACTGAGAAATTTTAACTAGTTATCTCACTTCATACCCGATAGAATTAGTTCTAGAATTTACCCAAAATTGACACCGAGTCAGCTTGACATTGATACAATGGAACCCCAAATTAAAGGTGTAGAGAAATTTAAAAAGGAAAGAACTATGGAATACAATCAACAACCTCAAAATACCTATGGCGGCCAGGCCCGCACGGCCGAGGCGACTGGCGTCTTTATGGCCAAAGTCTACCGCTGGATGACTCTTGGTTTAGCGCTGACGGCCTTTGTTGCCTATATGATCTCACTAGATAAAGCGTTGGTAGAAACAATTTACCTTAACCGAGTTCTCTATTGGGGCTTGATCATCGCAGAATTTGGATTAGTTATTTATCTTAGCGCTCGGATCCAAAAGATGTCGGCGATGACCGCGATCACAGCTTTCCTGGTTTACAGCGCGCTAAGTGGTGTTACATTTTCAGTGCTCTCACTAATTTACACTGGCGCTAGTATCCAAAATACATTTATAACCGCCGCCACTAGTTTTGCAGGGCTTTCCTTTTTTGGTTACGTTACCAAAAGAGACCTGGGCCCTCTTGGAACCTTCTGCCATATGGGACTCTATGGAATTATAGGAATTGCTATTTTAAGCATCTTTTTCCCAAGCATGATGGGAGGCACGATGGGGCTGGTTTATAGTGGAGCTGGAGTTCTTATTTTTGCAGGCCTTACCGCCTACGACACTCAAAAAATTAAAGAGATGGCGCACGCTTATCCCCAGGGAACCGAAGGCGAGCAGAAGGTGGTTATAATGGGCGCTTTGAAGCTCTACCTAGATTTCATCAATTTGTTTTTATTTCTTCTTCGCTTTATGGGAAGAGGTCGCGACTAATAGTTTATTTAAAAAGTGACAAGGTCTGCTGGTATTCAGCGAGCAGGCCTTTGACCATATCAGCAACAGATGGCAGGTCATTGATAAGACCGCAAATTTGACCGGCTTCAAGTTCACCTTCTGAAAGATCCCCTTCAAACATACCCATTTTTGCCCGCCCTTTGCTAAGTATCTTGATCAGCTCTTCTTTGGAGGCGCCGGCTTCTTCGGCCTTATTAATCAATTGAAAGAAATGATTTTTAATTAATCTTACTGGCACCAATTCTTTTAATGAGAGTTGAGTGGAGTTTGATTTAGTGCTGACTAGCAGGTCTTTGTAGTTTTTATGAGCGCTGGACTCCCCAGTCATCATAAAGCGAGTGCCCATTTGAACAGCGCTCGCTCCAAGCGCTAGAGCGGCGGCCATTGTGCGGCCGTCTCCGATACCACCTGCCGCAATGACAGGGATCGAAACGGCATCTACCACCTGAGGAATGAGAACCATAGTGGTCAGCTCATCCCTGCCATTATGTCCTCCCGCCTCAAAGCCTTCGGCGACCACCGCATCAACTCCGGCGTCTTGGCACTTGAGTGCCAGCTCGGGAGAAGAGGTGACATGCACCACGGTACATCCTTGGTCTTTTAATTTTGTGGTGAATTTTTTTGGGGAACCGGCGGAAGTGAAGAAGATTTTAATGCCTTCATCTAAGGCCACTTGGATTTGTTCAGGGGCTAGTTCATACAGCAAGGGAATATTGACTGCCAGAGGGCGGTCTGTGTCTCTGATGGCGCTTTTAATCTGCTCTCTTAGAAGATCAGGCTTCATACTTCCAGCGCCGAGAATTCCTAGGCAGCCGGCATTGGCCGAAGCCGAGGCCAGTTTGGCGCCGGAAACCCAAATCATACCGGCCTGGATAATGGGGTATTTGATTTTAAAGAGATCAGTAATTGTGGAGCTTGGGAAATTCATTTATTTTTTGCGATCTTTCTTTTCAGGGTCGCCTCTAAGGCCTTTATTATTTTGGTAATTTCTGGAGAGTCGTAATTCTTATACATATTATCAACTAGTGGCGCCGGCTTGCCGCCTTTTTCTTTGTAGATTAGAAGGCCCCGGACGAATT
>JABGVH010000239.1 GCA_018646195.1 Halobacteriovoraceae bacterium | reverse complement strand
TGGGCCCTGCTCCCGCATTGGCAGCCAGTAATCAGGAATTGGAGCGCCGCCTCAATATTTTAGCGGAAGAAGTCAATCAGCTTAAGAACTCAAACACCCAGTCTAGCGGAGAGTTGAGCTCGCATTCAGGGCTGGGTTACTCAGCTTCTAAAGTCTACGGGGTTCAAAAAGGCCTAAGTATTGGTGCCTATGGCGAAGTGATCTATACCAATAAGCGCAGTAAAAGAGAGGACGGTACCAAGGCCTCACACGCAACCAATCCTAAAGTGGATACCCTAAGAGCTGTCATTTATCTCGGTTATAAATTTAATCCAAAATGGGTCTTTAACTCTGAAATTGAAATAGAGCACGCCAATGAAATTTTTACTGAATTTGCCTACATGGATTACCTTCATAGCGAGAAGTTAAACTTTAGAGCGGGTTTGATACTTAACCCTGTTGGTTTAGTGAATGAATTTCATGAGCCGACGACTTTTTTGAGCGTTAATCGTCCTGAAATTGAGCAGAAAATTATTCCTTCGACCTGGCGTGAAAACGGTTTAGGTGTTTATGGTACGCTGGGGGGTTTTTCTTATAAGGCCTACCTGATCAATGGCCTAAAGGCCGATGGTTTTTCCTCGGATGGTGTCCGTGGAGGTCGTAAGAAGGGAAGTCAGGCTGAAGCCGGTGATTTAGCACAAGTGGCACGGATTGATTACACTGGAATTTCAAACTTGGTAGTTGGTGCCAGTGGATACTACGGTCGCGCAGGGGGAACTTTTGCTTCAGTTGATCATAGTCTTTGGGACCTGCATGCAGACTGGACATTTAAAGGATTAAAAATGCGAGCGTTGTATGTCAATTCATCTGTTGATGCCGGAGACCTCAGTAGAGAACTAGGGCTGACAGGGGAAGACACTGTGGGCGAAAAATTAACAGGATATTACACAGAAGTGGCCTATAACGTTCTCCGTAACTTTTCAGATTCTCAATTATTTCCCTTTATTCGTTATGAAAACTATAATACCCAGGACAAAGTACCCACTGGCTTTACTAAAGACCTTTCTAAAGACCGAACTAATATTACTTACGGTCTCATGCTAAAACCAATCGAGCGTATTGCTTTTAAATTGGATTATGTGAAAGGAAAAAATAAGGCCAAAACAGGCAATGATAGTTGGAACCTCGGAATGGCATGGCATTTTTAAAAACCATATTAGCGGTAATTAGTTTTTGCGTTCTCATGGCACCAGGTTTCGGCTACGAGAGCGCTTTAAATATTATAAAGAACTGTCCCTCGAAACAAGAAAGTATTTTCTTAACTGCCAAGCAAGTTTTGAAAATACAAAAATTGGGGGAGCCTTACTTTAATTCGGCTTTGCAGCAGCGGACTACCTACAGCTGTAAAAGTGAAAAAATCTACGCTTATATCCAGACCGATATTGTAAGGACTCTGCCTCAAACAATTATTACTTATATTAGTAAAAAAGGTGGAGTGCTAGACTTAGAAGTGAAGAGCTTTTCCGAACCCTTGGAGTACAAAGCGCCAATCAAATGGCTTGCCCAATTTATAAATAAAATTTTCACAAAGAAATTAAAAATAGGACATCAGATAGATGGACTAACAGGTGCCACCCTAACCTCTACTTCTACCAGTCGATTAGTCAGGCGCTCGCTATTAATTCATAGGGTGCTGGCCAATTGAAAACAGCTAGAGAAAAAAATACTTTTAGTTGCTCTCTCTACCTGGTTTCATTTACTGGCGTAGTCTATGGTCTTTTAAAGTACTTTTACCTTGTTGATACTCCCTATGGGATTAGGCCCCATCAGTACCAGAGCTTCTGGCAACATTTTCATATCTTGGCCTCTCCTATTGCCCTATTTTTTATTGGTTATTTTTGGCAATCGCATATTTATCCAAAAATGAAGACTTCTCTGGCCACCTATAAGAAAACCGGCTGGCTAATGGTAGTCTGCCTTTTTCCGATGATCCTGAGTGGCTTCGTTATTCAAATAAGTATCCTACCTAAGGCGCGCGATATCTGGATGGTAGTGCACTTGAGCTCCAGCACTATATTTTTACTAGTCTTTATACTGCATCAAATACGGGCCCGATTAAGCAGCATAAGTGATTGAATCTACTTGATTATAACGCAGCGCAACTTCATTTAATTTAGGTTATTTATTTAATGCTGGATAGCGTTATTGGATATGGTACGGTGCAGCGTAGGAAACATCATTAGCCCATAGGAGCACACCCATGAAAAGGATCCCCACCCTTGTCCACAGAATTGTCTTGGCCCTCATTATAGTTCAATTGAGTGCCTGTAACTTTGTTAAAAATAAGCATATCGATAGGCCATTTAATAAGTTTGTTAAAGGCATAGAAACTCAAGTGGCAGAGAATCCAACTGACACAAATAAGCTTCTTTTAAAAAGGGCCCAGAAACTTGAAAAGCAAGTTGATGGCTCTGTCGATATAATTAACGACATTCCTCACTTGGATGGCCAGCTATCAGGCAACCTTGAGGCTTCGATTCAGTTTGTAAAAGAAAACGGACCTAAAATTAAAAAGTATATGAGCGATATCGAAAAATCACTCTCTAAAACGGTTGGAATGGTACAGGACTTAGGCGCTTCTAATTACGAAGTTGACCCCTACAAACGGAGATCAATTCTCTCTACAGATGAAAAAGCTCAAAATGAGGCGTTAGTCTTATTTTCTCTGGCCTATATTCGTAATATGGCGATGAAATCTATGAGTGTAATTTTTCCTTTCACTATTGGGACCTACGAAGAGTCTTATGAAGCATCTGAAGAAATGATGACATTTAGGAAAGAAATAATGGAATTGTATCTCGGGATAAATGGCATGATCGTCATTACTCAGAGAGATATTGAAGCCACTACTGTGAAACTTAAACATTATAAGAGTGAAGGATTACTGTCTAAAACGACAGATAAGTCTATTGGAAGACTCTTTTCAAAAACACTATCCCACGAAAAGAAACTTATCTCGAATAATAAAAAAATGATTGAAGAGCTTGATGACGAAAAAAGAGAAAAATTCGAAGAAGTTAAAGAGCAGTATATGGCCAAATTTGAAGGTAAATCTTTTCTATTCGATCCTCGCAATCCAGATAATATTCCCCTTAAGATCTTAGCTTGGGTTGGTAATCTTACCTGGGGCGCTTTCAATTCACTAGTCGGACTTGGCTGGGTAATTGGGACGGCGATTGTCTCTCCTTTTACTCGCTACGTAGATTTTCCTACCATCAAGCTTAGTCGCAGTGGCGTTCAGCTCTATGCCGACGTCTCGAATACTACTTTCTTTCGAGGAAAAGTTTCTCTAGGTATTTTTGAGCTCGATCAAAATGCAGGTTGGAGCTTTGCTTCTTACCATGAAGGCGGACACGCGCTTCAGTCAGCACTTCTAGGACCTCTCTATCTACCAGCGGTTGCACTTAGTTATATGATGAACGGCGGTCATGGTGGATTCATCGAATCTTGGGCCACCACTTGGGGAAATGTAGTAAATAAGTAATTTTATGAAAAAAACTACACTGTACATTACTTTCATGATCCTTTTGTTCACTGCTTGCGGTGAGCGGAAGGAATTTTTAAAGCACCAGGGAAATAAACCTTCTTTCTTGCCCGGTCACATCCTCTCTCATGGGAAATTTAAACAATTGCAAGGTGCCACTGACTACTTGGATTATGATAATGATTCAATTCAAGACGATCTCGACGATGATATCGACAATGACGGGGTTACCAACTTCTTAGACCAATACCCATTCGATGAAAGTAAGAAAGGGCCTGATGCTGATTTTGACGGCATTCCTGATTTTCTAGATTTCTATACAGGCAAGCCGGAAAAAGGGAATATAGAATTTGAAAAAATATGGATTCAAAAAAGCCTATATAAAAGAAAAGGTATTGTATTAGCGGAAAATGGCAATAAGTTCAGCTTGTCAGAGCTAAGGACCATCTGGAAGTATTTTTCTGAGGGACCACTTAGGAACTGGGAATTTAAAAATCTAGCAGTAATTATTAGAGATGCCGATCAAGATAATTACCATGCCGATTTTTACCATTATTGGAAGAGTATATCTCTTCATCATGTTAAATACTTAAATGAAGCGCATAACTTTAGAGAGACCCTAACTCATGAAAGTTTTCATGCCCTGGCCAGCGATGTCCCTGACTTCTTTCGAGAATTTACTGAAGAAGCCGGTTGGATAGCTGCTGTAGAGGAGGGAGTTCGCGGATTTTATTTTCAAAATGAGAATAAAATTAAGGAATTTATCGCTGCATCAGATTTTAAGTACAACTTCGATAGCGTTAAAAATATTCTCCAATCGAGTTATTTTCCATCAGATTATGCCAAGGCCGGGCCTGACGAAATGTTCGCCGAATGCGGAACAGCGACAGTACTAATTAATCAAGGGAGAAGTGACTATAATAAGAATCGTTATTATAATCTTAAAAAATTTAAAAGTACGCCAATCTACTCAAAGATAAACAAATTACTTTCCGACAAAATTTAGAGCAAAATTCTTGGCCATTTCTTCGGGAGTGCTTCCCTTCGCCGAAAATCCTGTACGCTGTTTGATAATTTTTCCCGAACTATTTACAACAAAAAAGCTTGGAACCGCTGATGTGCCCAATGCTCTATAAAACTTTCCATCCGCATCTGATATAAAAGGCAATTGTATCCGGGAGCCCATAAAATTGATTTTACCTGGATTGTCTTTTCCTATGATAATCGACATGCCTGCATTCTTTGAATACAAGTCCAAGCTTTCCGGAAGAGAGGGGAGAATATATTTTTCGAAGGTCTTACAGGCGCTACACCAGGGCGTTATGTAGACGATCAGGCATTTTTCTTTATCTCGGCAAGGGAGGTGCCGCTCTAGTCCGCTACTCGGTAGGTTGACTACCTGCTGTAGTATTTCTCCAGAAAGACTTTTCGGACCTTTTGAAAAATAAAAAAGTGAAATGATCGCCAGCAATATGACGGGAATAGCAAATTTCATAATTCTATTATAGCGGAAAAAATTAGAGATAATAAGAAAAGAGGCCCCATTTCTGGAGCCTCTTTAATTGGTCGTGGCAAAATAAGTATTGAAAACGAGGACGATGCCAATGACCTAACTTGCAATAGCTCGGAGTTCGAAATTCATCTTTAAGTACTCAAGTGTTTCGTGGAACTCCGATAATGTCGGTAGGTTTCCGAAATGGGTGTTTTCGTGCATATTCTGCGAAATGAAGTCATAGACTTCGATGGTTGTAGACTTGTCTGCGTTCTTCCTAAACGCGCGCCAATTGGACACTCCGGTCCGACGGATCTGATTAAAGATCGATTCTACTACCTGTTCGCGGGTTTTTACTCCGATTCCCACTACGTTCCCTCCAGCGTCAATTTCTAAATACCAAACTTTGTAGTCACTGCGATTCTGCGGATGCTTAAAAGCTTCACAAGCGATTGCCATGTACATAAAATGCCTCCCAGTTTATGTTTTGGCCTATAGAGAAAAAGTTTATGGTGTGTGCGATTGCACCTTTTCTCCAGGTCGTCTAAGGGGTCATTTTCAGTGTGTGTCCAGGCTTGATGGCATCCTTGCTATCCGAGGCCTGTGACCCCCCAAGTTAATTTAATTATGGCCGCTGAGAGCCGCACAGGCCCGCGCTTTCATCAATTCTTTTCTTACCACGTAGAGAGGAATTGTTAGAATTGTAGGGGCAAAATGGCCTGACCCTCTGTCACATTCCGTCACTTATAGAGGCATATTGCTACTGCAGATGTAAGAGCCGTGCGGCTATTCGGAGCGTTGACATCGGTTACTCTAAAGAGAATAATTTTGGCACATTAAATTAAGTTTAATCACTAACCTTCATAAATTTAAATCGGAGCTCTTATGAAAATTTTTTTCGCATCAATTCTATTATTAACAAGTTTAAATATTTTTGCCAGTGATCATCATGCTGCAGAAACCCCCGCTTCAAAACCATGGGTTTTTAGCTCCTTACCGAAAAAGCATCAGAAAGAATATTTTTCAATGAGTAAAAAAGACAAGGCTGCTTACGGAAAAATTGTTGAAGCCGGAAGTATTAAGGGTGGAATCGCCGCCTCAACTGCCTACTTTAAAAAGAAGGGTATTGTTAATACTAAATGGAATCAGCAAAGTGTTGAAAGAGATCTCAAGAAATTTGTTAATCGCGAAATTAAAACTCGCGGACGTTTCGAAGTCCAAGATAAGATTCAAAATGTTCTTCGGAATCTTGAGCTTGAAAAAATCCATACTCAGAAAATTTTAAGAACACCAGATGGAACTTCATTTATCTGTGCCGACTTTAAAGATAAGAATGGCGATAAAGTTGATGTTGATTTCTTTGTAACTCCAGGAAGTGACGGTGCCGTTGCCGACGTTAAAAGAGTTAAGGTTCATAAAGTAAATGGAAAAGTCCGCTATTCTTACCTTTTAGAAAAAGGTGTTTGGGTAGAAAAGACACTACTCTAAATACGCAGCTGAAATGCTTAATTTAGTAAAAAGATTTCAAAAAACTTCAGGCGGTCTTTTTTCTATTGATGGTTTTTTGACGAAGGAAGAGAGTGAGTGAGTTTACATAAGACTAAATTTCTCGTTTTTATAATAGGCTTTCTACTGATGTTTTTAGTGGAAAGCCTTTTTCAGTATAGAGATTCAAAATTGCCAAGAAGCAAGAGAGTTTTTTTTCATAGCGCCTTGGCGCTGCTTAACTCGATTCTTCTTAAGTTTACACTGGCAGCTCCACTTATTTGGTTTATCGCAAATACCTCTGAGAAAGGCTGGGGTTTGGCCAACCTTCTCAATTTAACGGGACTAACTCATCTACTGCTAACTATCCTAGTGCTGGATTTTTTTGATTATTGGTGGCACCGCTTTAGCCATCAGGTGCCTTTTTTATGGCGCTTTCACAAGGTCCATCATTCAGATACCCAAGTTGATATTACAACCTCCCTGCGCTTTCATCCTTGCGAGTTCATCCTTTCACATTGTCAAAAATTCCTCTGGGTAATCCTTTGGGGGCCTAGTATCGAAGCTTTTTTGATCTTTGAGATGGGTATTACAATCGCCAATCAATTTCATCATGCTAATATCCGTTTTCCTAGTCGACTGGATCGAATTCTTCGTTGGGTTATTATCACACCCACTTACCATGCTGCTCATCATACCGTGGACAAAGAAACCAGTGATAACACCTTCGCTACCATTTTTATTTGGTGGGATCGACTTTTTGGTACCTATAGAGACCCCGACAAGATTATTAAAACAGAGCCTCTAGGCATAGGCTCATTTGAAACTACTGTACTTTCGCCAATCAATGTTTTGCAGCAACCATTTTTAAAAGCTTAGGAGAAGTAATGAATTATCTTAATAGACTTATCTTATTAATTTGTTTTACCGCGATAAATGCCCAGGCGGCATTACATCCTGTTAATAAATGGAAAGAATATGAATTGAAATACAATGTCACAATTCCAAAACCAGAAATTGCCTTTCAGGATTTTCAGGTATGGATTCCAGTCCCACAAAATACCGAAGAGCAGAAATTAGTTTCTCAGGAAATAACTGGGGCCAATTTTTCAATCAATGAAGGAATACGCTATGGAAATAAAATGGCCTATTTTGACCTCTCTAAGCAAAGCAAGTTCCCAATTAAACTCAAGGCGACTTGGAAAGTAAAAAGACGGGCGACTGGTTCGATTCGTCTTTCAGAAAGTGAACTCCTAAAATTTAATAATCCTAAAAACTTCCTTGGCATTAGTAAAAAGGTCCCGATAAATGGTGTGATCGCAGAGCTGGCAATGAAGGCCACCAATAAGAGCGACTCTAAGTGGACAAAAATTGAAAAGATGTACGACCATGTTGTTGCAAAAATGAGCTATGACAAATCGGGAAAAGGCTGGGGACAAGGGGATGCCATTTGGGCCTGTGATGCCAAAAGAGGCAATTGCACTGACTTTCATTCCTTACTAGTAGGAATGGCCAGGAGCCAAGGAATTCCCGCCCAATTTCAAATTGGTCTTCCGACTCCACCTAGTGGAAATGGAAAAATTCCAGGCTACCATTGCTGGGCGCGTGTGTTTGACCAAGAAAAAGGATGGTTTCCAGTGGATGCTTCGGAATCTAAAAAGGCCAAGAGTCCAAGAAAATATTTTGGAAGCTTGCCCGCCAATCGCATTCATTTTACCACCGGCAGGGACCTAGTTCTCTCTCCTAAACAAAATGGTGAAGCACTTAATTATTTTATCTATCCCTATCTAGAGTTGGATGGGAAAAAGTATCAAAAATATGAGAAAGCATTTTCGGTAAAGACGCTATAAAATAGGCACCGAAATGAAGAAATTCCAAATCCTACTTTTGCTTCTACTTGGATTGATCCTTAGCGAGGGTTTTTTACAACTAGTTTCAGCGGTCGTAATCTACAGAAGCGACAGACCGCAGACTTTCAATTTACAAAAGAATGACGAAATACGCATTCTTTGCCTGGGAGAGTCCACTACTGCATTAGGTGGAAAAGACTCCTACCCTCGACAGCTAGAGCGAATCCTACAAGAGCGTTTACGTAGCAAAACGATCAAAGTGATAAACCTTGGGAGCCCAAATTTTCATACCGATAAAATATTAGAAAAAATTCCCTTATGGCTTGAAGAATATCGGCCGCAAATTGTCATTAGCATGATGGGGATCAATGATTTTTGGAACTCTTCTCGCTCCCACCATTTATTCTCTGCGGGACTTAGAAAGATTAAAATTTTGAAGTTGATTGATTTCGCTTATATCAATTGGACCTTTCGGGAAAGGAATGCCTTGGTAGAAAATGGTGAAGAGAATTATGGACCTTTTATTGTCAATCCAGTGTATCCCCAAAAAATTGATCGTGCTGTAAAGCTCGCAAAAGAAAAAAATTGGAAAATGGCCAAAGTTCTCTTGAATAAGGTCATCGTTAAAACGGCAAATCGGGTAGCAGTGGCGACGGAAATTTGGAACCTATACGAAGACCCCAAAAATACAGAGTTGCTTGATTTAATCGAGGACCTGTTAAGAGAAACTAAGTTGGAGAAAGATGCTCTGGCCGAGGCGAATAGGCTTAGGGGAATGATTGAAATTAAAAATGGTGATACTGAGAAGGCCGTTTTATTTTTTAGACAGGCCCATCAGCAGGGATTGCTCAACCCGGCCTTCCTGGATCAATACGCCAACGCCTTAACCCGTTCGGGCAGTGAAGATTTAGCGCTTAAGCTGCAGCTTGAAAACCGTCAGCTCTGTCAACGCTATCGCGATAAGAATTGTTTCCTTTCACTATTGCATTCGTTAAGTAGGGCCAAGCGCTACCAGATCGCCAGTGAGGTATTAGAAGAGGCTAAATTGGCAGTACCAAATCTCGAACTCTTCCATTATGTTAGTCGCTTTCCTATTGAGGAATACCTTGATCGAGTCAATGATCATCCTGAAAAAATGTTCAATAATTCAAAGTTGGTCGACAATTACCGTGCTCTAATCTCTTTGTTAAAAGAAAAAAGGGTTATTAGTTTAGCAGTTCAATACCCCACCCTTAATCCAACTGCTCTGGTGAGCAGCTTAAAGGGAAGTGGTGCTTCTAGGATAATAGGAAATAAATTAAATTTTGAAGAGGCAATAGAGAGGAGTGGTTTTGACTCTCTCTTTATTGATCGTTTCGGTACCAGTTTCGGACACTTCACTCCCAAGGGAGCGGAGCTGCTAGCTAAAAATATCACTAGTACTTTAATTCCACTTTTAAACTAATTTACCTTTAGGACTCGCTTAAAAGCGTCAAAGAATTCGCTATCGTAGTGTTTTTTCTTGTACTTCTCAACTTCCAACAGGGCCTTTCTATAGTCATCGATAAGGCCACCTTTATTGCGGACAACTCCATCGGTAATGATATCAGCGACACTAATCAAACGTGAGATAGGACTGATATGTGATTTGCGCAGTCCCTGCGGGTAACCTTGGCCTATGCAGTCTTCATGGTGCTGGTAGGCCGCCAGGATAACCTCTTCTGGAATTCCTTCAATACCATTTAAAATTTCCATGCCTCTAGTGGGATGGCTTTTTAAATTTTGCAGATCTTCATCGTTGAGCAGAGAAGGATTGGCCAGTATGACGTCCTTCTTACTGTACTTGAGACCTATGTCGTGAAAAAGTCCCGCCATAAAAACTTTGAAGAGAGTCGGCTGGTGGTGCCAGCCCACTTCCTTGGCGATCATGGTGGCGTAGAGAGCAGTCACTAGGCAATGGCAGTAGATAGGATCGGAGTGCTCTTTAAGACTTATTAAAAGCTCCATTATGGAGTTCTCGTCTTTTAGCATCTCCATTGCCGATGAGGCGTAATCTTTCGAATTTTCAAAAGCATCGCGGTCCATGCCGCTAATATAGGCCTGCTCTAGTACAACCCCGGTCGAGTATTGAAGAAAATTATTTATTTTTTCTTTTGGAATTTTTTTACTTTTTGTATTCATTGCGCGCAATAGCTTTAAATTAAAGCCAACCAGTTCCTTGAATTCATCTTTAAGAACGTAAAGGAATTGCAGATTTTTGGCGCGATACTTTTCAATTGCCGCCTTAGGAATGGGCTCGCCCTTTTCTGCAAGTTTTACGAAGTGGTTTTTCTTAATTCGGATAAAAATAGAACAGGGGATTTCTCGTCCTGAGACGAAGCGGTCGAGGTCCATTTTACAAAATTTCTCATCGTCAAATCGATCCTCTTTAATTGGACTATCGTCTATTTTTTTCGAGTCACTGATAAAGTGATCGACAGATTTTAACAACTGATTGACATCAAATGGCTTCAAAATAAAATCAGAGGCGCCAATATCGAGGGCCTCTTGCTTTTCGATAATATCCTCAACTCCAGTCATTAAGATGATTGGGATTTTTAGCTCTTTTTTATTCCAATGTAGAAGTTCTAATCCGTTCATTTCCGGCATTTTGATATCGGATAGGATGAGCTGTGGCTTTTCGAGCTTGATAAGGTCTTTGGCCAGCTTTCCGTTTCCGGCGGTAGTGACCTGATGCCCGTGTTCTTGCAGGACATCTTTAAGTAAGTCACGAATTTCTTGTTCGTCATCGACGACAATTATCTGGCTCATGCGATCTCCACATCAATAATGTCTTGGCAGCTTAGAAATTCCGCCAAGTGGCGGTCTTCTTTTAGAATATGGTCTGAAAGCCAACTCACTAAAAACTTGAGAAGCTCAACTGTCACTTTGAATTCTCCTTCTTCGAAACGTCTTTGAAAGGAGAGCACCTGCTCTTTTAAGACTCGATGCTGTAACTGATGCTCCTTGTTCATTGGATAGCCGGCATCTTCCGCTAGCTTTTCTTCGTAGTCGAAGTGAAAGGTAGTGTAATCCACCAATATTTGAAATAGCTGATTGGTGTTGCTGTCAGAGCAGTCGAGGTCCTGACACTCTTGCAGTTTGGCTATGCACTCGACAAGCACCTGGTGCTGACTGTCTATAGACGGGATTCCCAGTTCAAATAGGGGTCCCCATTTGAAGCTTTTCATAACGCTATCCTAGTGACGTGTTCAATAGGCTTAGTTTAAGGGGCAATTGAATTTATTGAACTGATAGAGATCAGCTTTTTAGGCTCAAATCATCAATAATGCGAGGTAAGTATTTGATTTTATAGACTAGAGCTCGGCCAGTAATTGACCCATATGCTGGTTCAAATTACCGGTGATATCGGAGGTCATCTCAAGTTGGCGGTATTTGATTCCCGCTAGGTCAAAGATTCTCTTGGCGATTCGGTTGCCCTCGGTGCAGTGGTACTTATCTGAGAGAAAGATCACTTCGCTGACTTTTGAGGAGGCGATTAATTTAGCGCATTCGTGGCAGGGAAAGAGCGTGACATAGGCGCGGGTCCCCTCCAGGTCCTGACTAGAGTGCAAGATGGCGTTGGTTTCAGCGTGCACCACATAGGCGTATTTCTGATGTTCTAATGAGGCGGATTGATCCTTACCCCAGGGCAGTTTTGATTCGTCTATTCCAGAGACGAAGCCATTATAGCCCATGGTCACTTGGTGGTTATTCTTATCGACGATGACGGCGCCTACTTTGGTGCTAGGGTCTTTGGATTTAAATGAGGCGATCATCGCCTGCAGCATAAAGTACTGGTCCCAATTGAGTTGTGATTTTACTTGGAAGTAATTCTTTTTGTCGTGTTCGTTCAATTGAGTTTCCATCGAGACAACCTTTGTTTTAGGGAAAAAAAAGGGGAACTTTCGTTCCCCTTAATATTAGCAATTATTTTTTAGCTTTGTCGATTCGACTTAGTTGAGTAGGGGAGCGATAACAAGCGCCACAATACTCATAAGCTTAACTAAGATATTCATGGCAGGACCAGAAGTATCTTTGAATGGGTCACCAACAGTGTCTCCAGTAACGGCAGCTTTGTGGGCCTCAGTTCCTTTAGATTCACCAGGTACGTGACCTTGTTCGATAGATTTCTTAGCGTTATCCCAAGCACCGCCAGCATTGGCCATGAAGAGAGCAAGTAAGACACCTGTAACAGTAGCACCAGCCAGCATTCCACCGAGAGCAGCTTTTCCGAGGAAGAAGCCAATTACGATTGGAGCAAGGATCGCCACGATTCCCGGAAGAACCATCTCTTTAAGAGAGGCGTTAGTGGCAATTGCAATACAGCGTTCAGTATCAGGTTTACCAGTTCCTTCCATAATTCCAGGAATTTCGCGGAACTGACGGCGAACTTCTTCAACCATAAGTTGAGCGGCTTTTCCAACTGCGTTGAGTGTATTAGCACCTACGAAGAAGGGAAGCGTTCCACCGAGGAAGAGTCCGATAACAACTTTTGGTTGCATAAGGTTAATGGTTTGAAGGTCAACCGCTGAGGCGTAGGCACTAAGCATAGCAAGGGCAGTAAGCGCCGCTGAACCAATAGCAAAACCTTTTCCGATTGCAGCTGTTGTATTTCCAATAGCATCTAGTCCGTCAGTAATCTCTCTGACTTCTGGTCCTAGCTCACTCATTTCAGCAATACCACCGGCATTATCTGAAATTGGTCCGTAGGCATCTACTGACATGGTGACACCAGTGGTAGCAAGCATACCAACAGCAGCGATACCGATACCGTAAAGTCCGGCGAATTGATTAGCGAAGTAAATACCAACACAGATAAGAAGGATTGGAGCCACACAAGAGTACATACCAACCGCCAGACCGGCGATGATGTTTGTGGCTGGGCCAGTTTTACCAGCGGTAGCGATTTGCTTAACTGGGGCGAACTCACCGGCAGTATAGTACTCAGTAACGAGACCTATAAAGAGGCCTACTAGAGAACCGAGAACCATGGCATAGAATGGACCCATGGCATTTCCAGCACCAAAAGTTGTTCCAAAGTTTAGTGCATCAATAAGGAACCAACTGCCACCAAAAAGAGCGGCCAGACCTACGATAGGCGCTAGGCGAAGGGCCCAAGCGGGATCGACACCTTTTAAAAGGTTCATAGAGAGAATTCCAAGAACTGAAGCCAGTAGCCCTAGTGTAATAACTAGAAGTGGAAGTGTGATCACTCCAGAACCAGCGTTGAGGGTAGAACCGATAAACATAGTCGCGATAACTGAACCACAGTAGGATTCAAAAATATCGGCGCCCATACCAGCTGTATCACCAACATTATCACCAACATTGTCAGCAATAGTGGCGGGATTTCTAGGATCGTCTTCAGGAATTCCGGCTTCGACTTTTCCAACAAGGTCGGCACCGACATCAGCAGCTTTAGTATAAATACCGCCACCAACGCGCGCGAAGAGAGCAATAGAAGAAGCACCCATGGCGAAACCGTTTAGAGCTTCGATTGTTGGAGAGCCTGTTAACCATTGATAAAGGAAAGCAACTCCAGCAAGACCGATAGAAGCAACGGCCATACCCATAACTGAGCCACCGTAGAAGGCGACTAAGAGGGCTTTACCTTGACCACTTTCAGCAGCCGCTTGAGCGGTCCGAACGTTGGCTTTTGTGGCAGCTTTCATTCCTACAACTCCGCAGAGCATAGAGGCGAGTGCACCAGTGATGTAACAGATGGACGTGTTCCAACCGAGCTTGACTCCAAGAACGATACTAACTACCGCTAGGAAACCAATCAGGATGGTGTATTCCTTTTTAAGGAAAGTCATGGAACCGTTTTCGATCAGCGTGGCAATGCCAGTCATCTTGGCGTTTCCGGCCGGTTGTTTGACGATCCACATGTAAGTGACGCCAGAGAATAGAAATCCTAAAAGGCCTATGTAGGGGCTAAATTTTAGGAAGCTTGCTGTTGATTCCATTTTGAATCGACTCCTTTTTAAGTTTAGGGACATAATTTTTTGAAATTTAACGTGGCTAAGAATTATCATAGTGGAGTACAATGGTAAAACATAATTAAGGAAGAAATTTGCAAAATAATTCAGCTGATATTGCAGAGCAGAAATCAAGTAGACGCAGTCTGATCGGCGCCTCTCTAAAAATGGGGATGGCGACTTTGAGCAGCCGTATCCTAGGCCTGGTGCGCGAACAGGTGATGGCCTATACATTTGGCGCCTCGGGCTGGACCGATGCCTTTAATGTGGCCTTCAGGGTCCCTAATATGCTGAGGGACCTTTTCGCTGAGGGTAGTTTCTCCTCCGCCTTCGTGCCCATCTTCACCGAAGTTAAATTAGAAGACCCCGAGAAGGCTAAACGACTTTTATGGTCTATGGTGGTGCTACTGGGGGGAATAACCACTATTATCTCGTTTGGAATTTTAGTTTTTGCACCTCAGCTAGTGCAATTCTTTACCGATGCCCGCTTTACTAGCGACCCCGAGCGCTTTCAATTGACCACTACTTTAATACGCATCATGTCTCCCTTTTTGGTTTTCGTCTCTTTGGCGGCGCTCTTTATGGGAGTTCTCAATACCCTCAAGATTTTCTTCGTACCGGCGCTGGCACCGGCCTTCTTTAATTTGGTTATGATCGCCAGTATCTTGACTATGCCGGCTATTTTAAAGGCGCGGGGAATCCACCCGGTCTTGGCGCTTGGCATTGGTG
>JABGVH010000229.1 GCA_018646195.1 Halobacteriovoraceae bacterium | reverse complement strand
TTAAAAGTCCCTTGGCAACCACTCCAGCCCCCAGCGGAAGCGCCACTACTAACATATCCGCTATATCTTTTTTAATCTGCTCCATGCCACCCTGGCGAATATAACGGCGCTGTAGATTACAACTCATATTGCGATTCCATTTGGGTGTTCCCATACTATTGTGATTAAAATAGGGCTTCACTGCGGTCAATAGCTCATAGTCACTAAGATTATCCTCTACTTCATCATGAGTTTTAGCTGCGATCGCCTGGGAGTACTGTTCTACTTTTTCCGCCAATTTTTCGCGACGGCTTTTCTTGGCCAGCGCTAAGGCCTTGCTGAATTTATCACTTATGCTTGCCTCATTTGTTTGCAGGTAGGCACTAAGTCCCGCCGCCACTTTCATCTCGTCACTGGCGAGAAGTGGTGAATTGGCGAGTAGATTGGCCTCTAAGTTTTTAATCTTCTGATAATCTTTCATTTTTTGACTGAGTTCCGGATTGAGATACCCACCGGCGGTCTGCATTTTATTAAAGAGTGAGTTGAGGTCGCCACTTAGCAACCTCTCGGTCATGCATTTATTATGAAGAGAGCCACTGCTCTCACGACCCCAGCGATTAGTCCGGGTGCCAATTTTAAATTTTTCACTACCATTGGCGCCAGTAAAACGACTCTGCTTCATCGCCCCTCGGCAGATCAGACCGTCATCATATCCACTACTCACTATATTGAGAAAAAATTCATTCACCTTATCCACTTGGTCGTGTTCAGAAGTAACAAGTCCCAGCCCACCAGTTGCAGGACACTCTCTATCAAGCGTCGCTTTAGCAAATTTTCCAGCGGGAAAAAGACAGGCACTGCCCAGGTGACCTTTTGTAATTAGTTTATTAGTTTTGTCATTCGCCATAAACTCGCTGTAAAAGTCAGCTTCTCTCTCTCTCAATTCCTCTTTTATTTTTACCAGGCCATCAAAAGATTTTTTAAGATCCTGATCGTTTTCTTCCTTGAGTAATTTCTGTTCGCAGTTAAGCCGCTCAACTTCGCGCTCGAGACCGCCACGCATCCAGCTCCATTGATCGAGGTCTTTCTTCTTCGAGGCGGCATGAGTAACCACAGAGGCGGTATTATTATTTAACGATAGGATAGGCCCTAGGTGATCGAGTAAATTATGAGAGCCGCAGCTAAGCTGGTCGTCTAAGTATTTTTTGAAGAGCTCGCCAGTCTCATCCGTTTTACAGGCATGAGGCAGCTCATTATTTATAATCATATCGACGGCTTCAATTCCCGCCACTAGCCCATCCTTATAATTGAGGATTGCCTGACTGACTCTTTCCGCCAGTTCCAATTCTTTTTTTTCAGGGACACTTTTAGAAAAGACCAGTCCACTAAAAAAACTAAAAATGAATATTAATTTAACAGCTCTCAAAGTTAATCCTCACGGCAACTTATCGGCTATAAAGAGGGTAAAATAAAGAATCCGAGTAAGGTACTCGGACTCTTTGTATTTAACTAAACTTTTTCTTCTTCTTTTTTAATCGAGAGGTAAATGTAAGGCCTTTCAACCGTAATTTTGGGAGAGGCCATGTCTTCAATCGCTTTAAAGAGCTTTTCTTTAATATTAAAGAAACTTGCTTTGGCCTTATCGAGACGCAACTCAATCCGCTCTAATTCGATATTGTAATTAGTCGTTCCCTCGGCCTTAATGGTGGCCTTCATTCCTACGTCGGCCTTTACCTTTAACTTAAATTTATGGTCGACGATATCTAAGTCTAAACTTTTAAATTCTGTTTTCTTAGTTTCGTTAATAGAACTTAAGAGCCCCGCCACTAGTGAATGAACACTGTCTTCCGCCAGCTCTTCAACTTCACTATTGAGAGTAATTTGAGAGGCGTCGAGAGTGCCACCTGTAAGGCAGCTATTGATAATCGCCTTCATCATATCCAGCTCATCATCTGTTTGAACCACGCCACATTTTAAGCGCAGTCCCTTTAAATGATAGTCGGCCTTAGGAAGAACGGCATCGACGCTGGCGATATTGGCGTAGAGGAATTCCTCTCCAATGCCCAGTGAGATTCCAAACCAATCGAGAGTTTGAAGGTCAACAAGAAGTTGAGGTGGTTCCGCCAGCACGAACTCTCCACCGAAAATTCCGGCGACAAAAGATCCATCATCTTGCTTGGCGAGAGTTAATTCAAAATCATCTCCCATAAATTGACCGGCCCCCGAACCTTCTGGCGAAGCGTAGGCGCCTTCAAAGTCAGTGACCTCTAGGTCATAATCCTGCCCTAAAGCGGCACTTGAAAACGAAAAAAAAGTTGCGACGAGGCAGAGCCCCATTAAGATTTGTTTCATCCTTAAAATCCTTTTTTGAATGATTATTTAAAAAATGTACTTACCTAATTTTCGCAGGGCATTACAAAATAACAAGATGCATTATTTTCCCGTCGGATATCTACAATCCTCTCTAGATAGGCTTCTGAGCTTTCTTGTGTGAATTGATCAAGTTAAGTGGTCCGTCATCAAGGGCTGAGAGACGAAGTATCGCGGCGTAAAAATTTCAAAACCGCTCTAAAATTTCAGATGGTGGGTTAGCTTGGAATTGCCCAACAAAACCCCAACCGAGGTCCCGATGTCCCCAAAACACTCAGTTTTTTTAACCCTCACTATGATTTTCCTATTTGCCGTTTTCCCCGCCCATTCAAAAGGCTTCACTGATGACGATCTCCACGGGGTTGGGTTGTGGCGTGGCCACAAGCATGTCGACAGTGAACTTTTTGGCGACGTTCAAATGATCAAGCTCTTCTATCTATTTAAAGAGCGGATGCAAGACGACACTCATTTTGAATACGACTTCTTTCCCATCATCAATCGCATTCATAAAACCATCGAAAAGAATGCGCCCAAAAATGCCGCCGCTCATAACGGAGTAGGCCATCTCGAGCTGGCCAAAAAAATCGTTAAAGTTAGTCTGTGTTTTGGCAACGATCCCTATATGGTGGCGGCCAAGCTCTTTATGGAAACTCGTTTTGATCGCAGCCTCACCAGTCCCACCGGTGCGGTAGGATTTTCTCAAATGACAAGTATTGGAATCGACGAAGTCAACGACCAGTTTCAAAACCGCGGTCCCGACTACGCCCCTAGAAAAAATAAGAAGAAGTTTAAAAAGATGATCAAATGTTTTTTAGGCGACAATTCTTTTGAAAATATGTTCGAAGATAAAACCATTGTTAAAGGCGCCCGCGCCACTAAAAGTTCTGCCACTCGCAGCGCCGCCAAAAAGTGGATCCAAAGCTCACTGGATCGCGACCTAATCTACGGCAACCTACTACTCAAAACCTATGCCGCCGCCAACTACAAAGAAGGCCGCTCGATCGCCAATATCTACCTCGCCGCTCTTGGGGACTATAACGGCGACACCAATATCTCCAACGGCATCATGGTCAAAGACCGCTACGCCGCCTTCGGCCTGCGCCTCTACGACAAAATCAGCGCCGTGGTAGTCGACGAAGCCATTTAAAAGTCTGCCCAAACTACTAGGCTACTCATAAGGTTTTTCTCCTCTATTCCGATAAGATGAGTGAGAGAACCCTATAAAGAGAGATCGTTATGAAGTTTGGATACTACCTACTGGCCAGCTGGTTTTTAATCGCAAGTACAAGCCTCTTTGCGATGCCTGAAACTAAAAATTGCGAGCAACTCAAACGAAGCGTTGAAACTTTCTGTAGTCTTAGCTCTGCCGAGAGAGATTGTAATAATATTGGAAATTGCCTTCACTATCGAAACACTTGTGTCAGAGGCGGAAGCCCCAATGCCTTCGGCGCCAGTGGAAAAGACCAGGCCCGTCAACTATGCGAAGAGTATCGCAACTGCAGCAACGAATACAGTGGAAAACTTCCAGGTGATTATTGCAAGTACCGCTGGAACGACAACTCAAAAGAAGGTTTCTGCCATGTCAGCTCGCCGGGAATTTTAAATAGCTCCAAGCATTGCCCTGGACGAATCATCGGACTCTTTAATGCCGCCGCCTATGGGCTCAAAGCTACAGTTGATTCCAAATTTAATTGTCAAAGTGTGGTCAAATTTCAAGAGATCCAAATCAAAGACTGCAACCAGGCCTTGGCCAAGTACAGTGCTCGTCATCAGAAATTTAAAAAAGGTGATCAGCTATGGTGCCCGGACCCGGCCCCATTGGTAAAAACCTACTCTCCTAAAAAATGTGAATGGGTTAAAAAATTCTCCACTAAAATTTCAGCAACTGATTACAATCTCAAGCACCAGGGACTCGAGGGCAAGAAAACCCAGAGCACAGGTCGCAAGGGCAAACCACAATCCTCCTCTGGATCTAGCAACGAGCCTGGTACCAAGAAAGTAAAATAAATTTATTTCGAAGGTTGGTATTTTAATTTATCAACTGGAGGAACTTCTTCCACCACCTTCTTTGGAGTCGGTTCAACTACCGGCTCTACCGGCGCTATTATCTCACCCATCACTTCCACTTGAATATGGGGCGCCACCATCTTACCCATGATGTGACCGTCTTCTCCCGCCTGACTAAAGCTAGTAATGAAAATACTAAGCAGGCAAAATAGAGCGGCGCTAAATTGGCGCTTTTTAAGATGGGCACTGACTGCTGCAAAACCCACCGGGCAATCTTCTGTCAGCACAGTTCCGTCGGCCCTTTTATAGAGACGTACGCAGACCTTTTCATCACTCTTTAAAAGCTCAAATAAATCCAGCTCATTCATGGCACTCAGATTATAGACATTCTTCTCGCAGGAACTGCAAAAGCGACAGCCCTGATCGCCCGTCATATCCTGCCAGCTCTCGTCACAGGGACTGGCTATTTGGTACTCCAGATCATTGATTTTAAAGCTGCTCATAGCGCCTCCTAGATGGTTCATAGAGATAACGGGTGACCCCAGATTTTCTTAGCAAATAAGCATAATTCCCTTTAATTCCAAGTGTTTATATAATTGCGCCCAGCTGGAATGAGCTATAAGTACCCGCAAGTATCTGTCACCAGGCGGCCTTTTACTCTAGAGTAGGGTTAGAAAGGAGTCACAATGAAGTACTTATGGTTACCACTACTGGCACTGCTGAGTTTTACAGTTGAGGCCAAATTTCAAACTAAAACTTATCGCCTCAATGAGGTCGAGGGCTACCACCAGTACGACATATTGGGCATCGAAAGGGCCACCTTCATAAATGCAGAAACCAATCAGCTATTATCTGTCGCCTGTACTTCTAATACCCTTAGCTCTGATGAACTAACCATATCTGTTTACAAAAATCATAAGAAAGACCATAAGACTTCTCTTACAAGAGATATCAAAGATAGTGATAAGTGTAATGATGATCTAGTCGAGATGATTAAAATTATTGAAAGTAGGGCCGAACTATCTCTAACGGTGGGAATAACAGGTTATAGCTACAAAGAATTTCAAGAAGACAGTGAAGCTATAGAGATCCTCTCTTTGCAAGAAGAAATTTTGGCACTTATCAAGAGAACAGCACCTAGACTTGAACAAGAAGAAAAGTCCGAGCTACTCAAAGGAGTCCTGACTCTGATTAAAAAATCGGCGCCTAAACTTTCACCCAAAGACCGCGCGACGCTCTTAAAAGAAATCACAGAACTTTTAATGTAGTCTCAAATAGACCGATTTTTCATTTCTGAAAATGCAAGTCACTAATATTACATTTTTCACTTTTGGCATTTTACTTGCTCTACCCCTAGTACTACCAAATCCAATAGGGGGAAAAAATGAAAAATTTAATGATCACGCTTATTCTATTAACATTCTCAGCTCAAACACTCGCCGGTGGCCGCAATTACGACCGCTATAGAAAGAGTAAATGTGTCTCCGAAGACACCCTTGTTCTAATGAGTGACGGCAGTCATAAAAAAATCATCGACGTCAAGGCCGGTGACCAGGTCATCAATCAGCGCGGAGGCGTAGTAGAGGTTCTCTACCGCATCGTAGGGCCTGAAAAACCTGAACTCTATAAGATTGTTATGGAGTC
>JABGVH010000243.1 GCA_018646195.1 Halobacteriovoraceae bacterium | reverse complement strand
ATTGAAACAAAGGTTATATTTTGGCGTTCATGTTCCTGGTAACGGGCACAGCCAGTGAGTACTACAAGTAAAAGCAAGGGCATTAGAATCTTCATATTGCCAAATTGTAGCACTCACCAAAATTATCTTGCAAAATTTCTTTATTCTTATAAAACTGGCAGTATGAAAACTGAAAATTTCGAGACCTTTAAAGAGTTCTACCCTTTTTACCTATCTCAACACGGCAATCGGGTCTGCCGAGGCCTGCATTTCGTGGGCACCTCATTAGTGCTTGGTTGGATGCTGTTGGCGATTTATGCCAATCGGCCTGTATGGCTATTTGGCTGCCTTTTGTGGGGCTATGGCTTCGCTTGGGTAGGTCACTATATCTTCGAGAAAAACCGCCCAGCCACCTTTAGATACCCCTTCTACAGCCTGTTGGGGGACTTTGCTATGTATTGGGACATTCTCAGAGGAAGGCTTAAATTATAGGGGCTTAGCTACTAAGACTGATTCCCTAAGGTTGGCACAGCTGCTCCCCAGATACTGGGCAATTTGCCTGCTATTGCTGTCATTCTTGGCAGGATAGACTATCCCAAACCCCCTAGAAAAGCTCAGTTTGACGATTATTCGTCATTTTATGCGCGCTAAGCTGTTAAAATAACTAAAGAATCTCTATAGGAGGTTTTTATGAAGGGTAATCTGATGTTTCGCAGTAATCGCTGTGGCTACTCCCTTTCAGAGTCGTTTTTAGAGGGCTTTATCCGCAAGTTTAACTACTCTATGGATGAAGTTGAAGAGCTTAGGCATATGACCGATTTAGATGAGCTGTTCGCCAATGCTGACTGCTTAGCAACCTGGGGTGATTCCCTGGCGCTCAGGACTCCGTTAGGGGTGGTTTTTATGGACGAAGCATTGACCGCTATTTCATTGGTTCTATGGGATGAAATGGATAAAAGAAAATCCCGTTACTTTCAAGGACTACTTCCCAACTTTGTTCCCGACATTATCGCGGCATAATTCAACTAATGAGTTGAGTTGGTAGGAAATTCCTCAACTTTAAGAGGGCGTCCAAACTTTATGCCCACTTTGTAATGTTTGCTGCCGGCACTTTCAAAAGTTTCGATATAAACTGCCTGGCAATCAGGAATTGGAATTGACTGGGACCCCTCTATATCAAGGACCGTCATACGGTCTCCTTTCTCTATATTTTGTGCCTGAAATTTATCAAGCAGAAAAGAAGCACCTGTCGCAGAAAGGTCGTAGAGTTTAACAGAATAGCAGGTAGGGGTGGAGTTCCGATTGCGCTTACTAATTGAAATGGAGTTGGACTGTTCGTAGTAATGAATACGTTCAGCCTCACGATAATTCTTAACTTGGAAGTTTTCAGGAACGCCCATTTCAAGGAAGCCGTTACCAATTTTTCTTAAGGGTACTTTAAAAACTAATTCAATCGCTTCGTAATATATATAGAGGTCCTCTTTGGGTTTGAAGCTGGATAAATTTTCATCTGTAAAGGCCATTAGGTAATCGCCCTGAACTAAATTGCTGGAGGTTATGATGATACCTTTGGCCTTGCGCTCGAAGTGTTTTCGCCAAAGATAGAGCTTTACTCCTTTGCCAATAAGAGAGTTAACCATTCTCCGAATATCGTCCTTGCGCTGGTATTTGCTAAATTCTTTCATCTTCTTAAATTCCTTTTTAGGCAGGATACTATTCTCTTATCTTTCTGGTAATTAAATTTTTTATCGCAATTGGCATAAACACTCAGAGTATAGCTTTTACAATCACCACTTTTTTCAAATCGTTTGTCTTTGCGGTGTCTCATGCAATAATAACTTAAATTCTGTTTTACTTCGATTTCTAATTCCCGGATTTTTTCAGGACTCATTTTTGGTTTTTTCAACAAGGTTTTCTTGGGAGCGTTAACTTTTTTCTTTTTTACTATTACTCTTTTGGGAACAACCGCTTTAAATTTTCTCCATCTTTGAATTTTTCGATTCATTCTAAAAATTCGAACTTCACGTAGTCTCTTGTAGCGCTTGATCGCCTTGATTTTTTCCAGTTCATCGAATGATAAATTCTTTGCTATAATCTTCCGCTTTGGATTATTTTTCTTAATTGCGGATTTTGAGCAACCAAAATTTAAAAGCAGGAGAATAGGCGTCAGCAGCAGGACGCTCGAGGATTTCAATTGGAATTGAACCATTGCTTTATTCTAATATTATTAATGAGATAAAAAAAGGGAGTAAAACACTCCCTCGGCAAGTGGTAAATGATTAAAACTCTCAGGGAAGTTTAAGTTCTACCGGCATTTCATTCCAAGAATCAGCAAGATTTTGCCAGAAATTGGTATATTGCTTTCTAAATGCGCGGTAAACGCTAGGAATTGAGATTAGATAAAAGTTCTCGAAGTTAGTGGTAAAAGCAGCGCCCGTAAGATTTCCAGCACCAGTAAAAACGGAACCGCCTCCCGATTTGTGAGAGAAAATAAGAAATTTATTATGTTGCAGCTGCATACTCTTAGGTTCAAAAATATTGTCGGCATAAGTTTCGATGTATTTAACTTGCATACCTTTCTTTTCTAGTCCTCGAATTTTTCCATATTCTAATAGAGAATTTCTTCCCATCCCTCTCTTATAGACGCCGGTCCAGTAAAGATCATCGTCAACTACAAGTTTTACTTTGGTGCGGGTATTTACAAGAGTTTTTGACAAGAGGCTTACTAGCTTGGTGTAAGAAAATCGGTGAGCTGCCATTTGAACTTCTTTCGATTTTCGCATTTGCCCTTCTATAGCTTTAAATGCTTGTTTGCCGTTGCCTGGAATAAAGAAGGTTTTTATATCAGATTCTTCTTCAGTCTCAATTTTATTGCGGCATTTTGCAATATAGTTTGAATAAGTTGCCTTACTGTCGCCGAATTTTAAAACTCCATTCATTAAACAGAGGTGGGCTTGAGCAAAATAACTTTCGATATTTGTGGTTACGAAATGCCAATTTTCATGGTGGGTGACAGTTCCAGAGGACATATTTCCACTACTAAAACCAATTTTGACTTCACCCTTGCGATTAGAAGGGTTGATAAATACAACTTTATTATGGGCGTACCCAGTACCCCCGCGATGACCACCAGTTTGGATTGTTGGTAGGTTGGCCTCGTCAGACCCAACATACTGCGGCCGGCATTTTTTTAAAAAATTTGCGGTTGCCATGCGATTGGCGTCTTCTTCGTTTCTTCGATCCATTATTAATGTGAATTTAACATTTCGCTTCTTAATGGCGTTACAGATTTCATTTGCAATACTTTTCTTGCTGAACGATAGATAGGCCATGAAGATCTCTTTGGTTTTAGAGCTCTTTATCCATTGGATAAGCCGGTAGTGTGGAGAGTTTTTTCTACGAGCATTTTTTGATGAGTCACTAGACTTGCAATAGGCATTTTTAGTCTTAGCGTAGAGTAAGTCCCCATCTTGGTTTTCAATTGGAGTTTTGTATGAGTATTGCTTGCATACAGGGTTAGTGAATAAGACCTCGTAATCAAAAGGACTATAATCTGATAATTGAACTGCGTTGGCTGTTTGGAAGGAGATCCAAATGATAGTCATGATTAATGAAGTTAACTTTGAAAACATACTTTCCTCGCTTTATCGTCGGTTAAAAAACGCTCTATAGGGGGAATAGACTTATATAACTAATACCTAGCAAGAAGCTCGGTTATTGCCAACGGTCAAGATCAGATGGAAGGTATGCAATTTAAGCGCTGTCACGCTGCGCAATGGAAGCTATATTGAATAAGTCTATAATTTTATTATGAGTAAACTAAGCTCCAGCCGCGGAGCGTCTTTAATTCAAGTCTTATTGGCCGCTAGTGCACTAGCTGCGCTTAGTCTGTTGGGAATCAGAATGGCAGAGGATCAGCAAAAGATCGCTACCTCTACTGCCCAGAATTATGAGATGGCCTATATTGTAAAAGAGGTAAAACTTTTATTATCTGACCCAGCTTCTTGCCGCTCTAGCCTGGGTGGTAAATTTGCGGCGAGCTCAAAACAAAAGATTTCAAATCTATATAGAGAAATTCCGAGTGCAGAAGGTTCAAACCGTTTAGAGGCATACCCTCTATCTAAGGAAAATGAATTTCAATATGGCCAAGGTGATCTAGCACTGATTAATTTCTCGCTGTCGGATAGAAGTAAAGAAGTCAGTGTTTCTAGAAACTCAACCCATCTCCTTATTAAATTTGATAAAGGCAAAAGTTCTTTCGGAAATTCAAAATTTATTAAAAAAGTGAAGCTTAGGGTTGAAACCGATGGAGATGTTATTGTAGATTGCCAAACATTCGAAAAGCCAACTCCTACGCTATGGGCCCAGGAAAGTGAATTAATTCGCTATAAAAATGGTCCGGTTGGAGTGGGAAAAAAGGCCAAGCACGTAAAATTATCTGTGGCAGGTGCAATTGGAATTGCCGACTCCAGCGAAGCAGTGTGCACTTCAGAATCAAAGGGACTGATAAACAAGTCCGAGAGCGGCTTTCTTCGTTACTGTAATGGTATTAACTGGATTAATATAAATTATACAGAGCTTGATTTTAAAAATCAGCATCCTTACCAATTAGCAATAACTAGATCAGGCGCTAGTCAGCACCCACATTTAGAGCATCGATTTTGCGTTTTAAATAAAATAACAAAAAGGGGGGCAGGAGATTGCTCACTCGAAAAGGTTGGAAATACTTGGTTATTGAAAGGAGAGTTATTGAGAAATAGAGGGAAAATTGTTTGTGAGGTTAACTGCTATGACTAAGAATTCGGGATTGTCTAAGATTGAACTTCTCATGTCCCTGATGGCGCTGGCATTAATTGTAGGCTTTATTGTACGTATTCTAGGAAAACAACAGACTTTAGTTATTAACTCGATAAGTAATATTGAAATTACAAATGTTATTCAAAAAATGAGGGCCTTATTAAGTAACCCCGAATCCTGCAAGGCAACTTTTGAAAATAGATCTGTGGTAACAGAGAAGGGTGAGGTTCAGTTCCTTTACAAAACGGTAAGTATTCCCGGCAGAGATGAAGTGGAAGACCTTGAGAAATTTCCGATCTACGAGTACGAAAATATTTTTCTTGGAGATCATAAGTTAATGATTCATGGCTATTCAATTTCCCCCGACGCTTCTTCGCAAGGAAGAATTGTAAACCTAAATGTTTTCTTTAAGAAGGGACTAAGGGCCAAGAAATTAACCAACAGAAAAATAAAAATCTATGTAAGCACCACAGGAAATGGAACCGAAAGGTTAATCAAAAATTGCCAAATAAATCATAAAGGGAGGTCCTTTTCAGACTGGAGTTACGACCCTGAAATGCAAAGTATTTTTAGTGAAAAAGGACCTTTAGGAATTAAAACAAATGAAGGGATTGTAAAGCTGACGGTTAAAAATTCATTACGAGTTGGCAACGCTCCTGATCTGGCATGCGATGCTAGTACCGAAGGAAGTATTCGTTATAATGATTTTAAAAACAGGTTAGAGTTTTGTAATGGTGAAAACGATTGGAGCTCAGTAGATGATTAAACTCCAAAATGAAAAAGGATTTTCTCTTGTACAATTAATAATCTCTCTTGGAATTATGAGTGGGATTCTCTATGTTTCTTTTCGAATTGTTCAAGATCAAACTAAGTTAGGGTCGAGTTCTTCTGAGGATTTTGAGATCATTCAAATCCAAGACGAAATTCGCTCTCTCTTGTCTGACCCCGCTATTTGTATGGAGACTTTTAAAGGAACGAATATTGAAGAAGATCAAAACATAGCGACCATTCAGGGTACCAATCCAAATGGGGTCAATACTAATTTTTATGAGATCTTTGCAGAATCTGCAAAGCAATATGGTCAAAGTAATATTCGAATTTTAAAAATGAAGTTAGGAACAAGAGAAGAAGACGGCCATCTTATTGGTGAAGTTGATTTTTGGATTGAGTATAAAAAGACAAAAGTTACTTTTGGAGTTAAGAAAACGCTTAGGAAAATAAAAATATTTATTGGAACAGATAATTCTGGGAATCTAACAACTTGCCACTCTGTTCCAGGAGTAGGTACACAAGGGTATCGTAGCAGAGCTGGCCTTTGGTCAAGAACAGGAGTCAATCAAATCCTTTATTATGATAGGGGGGGAGTCGTGATTGGTGACGGTCAGGCAGGTGCAGATTTAACAATTGAGGGGGCGCTAAAAATTGGGATGAGCAATGTTCAATGTTTGCCGAAAATAGTGGGAGCTCTACGCTATGTCCAAGAAACGAAGTCCTTCGAAACCTGTCTGCCTAGTAATCAATGGGAAAAAATTGAAAAAGGAGAGCGTCTCAATTTTCTTGCACCAGTGAATCGAACAGTCCAGTCTAGAGGCAAGCAGTTGGTAACTGAAGTAGCAGAAATTCCTTATAAACTTTGTAAGCTAAACGGTGCCCCTGCTTCTTTGGGGCAATGTCAAACAGAATACTCTCAAGAGCAATCAAAATGGATTTTTCAGGCAGAAAGCTTTGGCATGGGGATAGTCTCTTGTGAATTTAGTTGCTACACCAGCGCTAAATAATTTTTAAGAATTTAAAAATTAAAAGGCTAGAAGCAGATATTATTAAAACAAAATTAGCCCCAGCACCGACAAAGCGGCCTATACTCCTTCCCGAAGATTTATGGATTCCTATACTGTGCAATAGTCTTGAGAGTAAAAGTAAAGCACCAAAAATATGTAAGGCCCTTGCGCTATGCCCCTGTAGCTCCAACATAAGATATAAAACTAAAGTTAAGGGAACATATTCACAAAAATTTCCATGCACTCGTATGGCGCGAAACAACGCCGGGTTGTCTCCTGATCCTAAACCTACTTTCTCAGTATTTCTAAGCCGTATTACCTGCATAGATAAAAAGAAGTAAAAAATTGCGCACAGCGCCGCATAAAAGGGAATGATAAGGACCAACTTGACCTCCTAAAAATAAGTGCCGATTATAAAGGAGTGTAAAACAAAATATACAAAAGGAAAATCAAATGAGTCTGCAAAGTCGAATGGTTGGAGTAGGAGCATTTTTACCTCCAGGAATCGTTACCAATGAAGATTTAGGTAAATTGATGGAAACTTCAGATGAATGGATTCGACAGAGAACAGGTATCGAAGAACGGCGTTGGGTTGCTCCTGAGGTCTCCACTTCGGACCTGGCGCTAGAGGCCTCCAAAGGGGCGCTAGAAGACGCCGGAATGAAGGCCGAAGACATCGAAATGATAATCCTAGCGACTCTGTCACCAGACCATGATTTCCCTGGGACTGCGGTATTCCTTCAAGAAAAAATGGGTCTCGCGGAAATTCCAACCTTAGATATTCGTCAGCAATGTACAGGTTTTCTTTATGCCATTTCTGTCGCCGATCAATACATCAGATGTGGAACTTATAAAAATATTTTAGTGGTGGGTGCCGAAGTTCACTCGAAAGGATTAGATAAAACCACCAAAGGAAGAGACGTAAGTGTTTTATTTGGTGATGGGGCAGGTGCCGTTATTATGTCTGCTACCGAGGTTAACGATGCCACAAAAGATCCTCACTTAATCAGCTCTAGCCTACACACGGAAGGCAAGTACGCTAAGGAGCTTTGGTTGCAAGCTCCGGGAATGGCAAATGTAGATACAGAAAGACTTACGCAGGCGGTAATGGACGAAGGTCTACACTATCCCCAAATGAACGGCAAAGTGGTGTTTGTCCACGCAGTAAAACGAATGTCTCAGTGTTTAACTAAGGTCTTAGAGAATACAAATACCTCTATTGATGACGTGGATGTATTTTTATTTCATCAGGCCAATCTTAGAATAAACCAAAAAGTAGCCGATATGATGAAAATCCCATCGGAGAAATGTTTTAATACTATTCAAAAATATGGGAACACCACGGCGGCAACAATCCCAATTGGCATGCATGACGCAATTAAGGCGGGGGTTCTGAAGCCTGGTATGTTAGTTGCCAGCGCTGCTTTTGGAAGTGGCTTTACTTGGGCAGCAGCATTGTGGAGATACTAAGTTTCTAGACTACTGAAAAACTTTTTTCAGTATATTCGAATAGGTATTGACGGAATTTTAAAACCTTTTCTCGGGTGAGCTCGGTCAGTATGTCTGAATTTCGAGGGATTCCTTCTTCAAGTACTTTGTCAAAGGTGTATTGGATTGTATGCATTCCTACGTATAAGAGAATAAAGAAATCGATATCACCTCTTTGCCAATAGGCTATTAAATCGGCAACGTCGGGATGATTCTGGCAGCTGGTACAACCTGAGCATAGACCTAGGTTTTCTACAAATTCAACATGGTCTTGAGTTTGCGAACCAACAATATTATCTCTTTCATGGGAACTTTGATAAAAATTTTCGGTTATTTGATTGGCCACCATTTGATTATCTTTGAGTGTTAGAAATAGCTCTTCGTAGAAGGTGGCATAAAGTGAAGTGAAAATGACGTCTTCTAATAAAAAAGAGAAAAATTCTTCCTGGTCAGTTGCAGTGGCCTCTAGTTTATCAAGGGAATCGAGGGCCCGTGAAAGAGGGAAGTCAACTCTGCCTTCTAGAGACGCGAAGAATTTTATTAAAGACCTAGGTTGGCCCTGATCTTTTTCAGTTTTTGGCGAAAAAAAACGATTCATTAGGGACATAAGTTACCTCAGTTCCATATTAGCATGGGCCACAAAGGCAGCTCTAACGTCAATTGCTAAGGGGCAAATTTTGCCTTAGGGGCAAGGATTTGGATCGCTGAGGTGAATTTCTTCAATAGCACCAATCAGTTCATCTGATAATACTAACTCTGCTGAGTCAATATTTTCTTTGAGCTGATCCATTTTAGTGGCGCCAATAATATTGCTGGTAACAAAGGGGCGAGAGGTAACGAAGGCCAGTGAAAGCATGGCCGGGCTTATTTCAAATTTCTCGGCCAAGGCGACATATTTCTCAGTCGCTGCGACTCCACGTGGGCTGGTATAACGAGAAAAACGCTCCCAGAGAGTGAGCCTGGCTCCCTCAGGTTTTTTTCCTGCCAAGTATTTCCCAGAGAGGGCCCCGAAGGCCATAGGAGAATAGGCCAATAATCCTGCATTCTCTCGTTGCGATACTTCCGACATCGCAATTTCATAGACTCGGTTGAGTAAGTTATAGGGATTTTGAATGGAGGCCATTCGAGGAAATTCTTTCTCTCCAGCAATTCTTAAAAACTCCATAGTTCCCCAAGGAGTTTCATTTGAGAGGCCAAAACTTTTTACTTTCCCGGCCTTTTTAAGTTCATCCAATACTTCTAGGGTCTCTAGAATACTAGCTCCGTCATTTTCAGGTTGATGGGTATAGCCCAGTTGTCCAAAAAAATTTGTAGACCTATCTGGCCAGTGTAGTTGATAGAGGTCGATACAATCAAGGTTTAAACGCGTCAGGCTGTCCTCAACAGCTTGTATAATATTTTTCCGATCTAGGTGAACATTACCCTCTCGGATATAGGAGCCCAAATCACCCGGTCCAACAACTTTGGTGGCCAAGACGATTTTATCTCTATGGCTCTTAAGCTTAGGCCAGCTACCAATAAATTGCTCAGTTTTAGAAAAAGTTTCTTTCTTAGGAGGAACTGGATACATCTCGGCGGTATCAAAAAAATTGATGCCCCTTTCGAATGCGTAGTCTAATTGCTGATGGGCCTCTGCTTCACTATTCTGTTCTCCCCAGGTCATAGTGCCTAGACAGAGGGAACTGACTTTTATATCTGTTTGTCCTAGTGGGCGATAGTCCATTAGAAACTCCTTAATTTTAAGTTATTGTCGAAAGACACTTTCGATATCGAGGCTTGTCTTCTTGGTTATAGACTTGAAAAGATAGAACATGATTCCTGCAACCATTACCATCATAGGAATTGTAATCACGGGAAATGAAAGCGCAGTCATTTTTGCCAAGGATTTATTGAATTCTTCCGAGCCTGGTTGTCCGACTAGAATTTCAATCGCCAGAACATAGTTTAAGAAAGCCGATATAAAAAAGGTACCACCTAGAAGATAAGAAGAATGAGAAAGAGTTTTTTCAAAATAGTCTGGCTCACCAGTCTCTTTAAAGGCATTTTTTATTTTATCAAGATCAATCAGTTGGTCCAGGAAGGAGCGGACTAAAGGAACTTCAGTTTTTTGGGAAATAATCACGGCCAATCCCATTAAAAGTGGAATTCCTGTTTCTTTCCAAACCATCATTTCCCTTGGCAGTTTCAAAAGACCAATTCCACCAGTCATGATTATGCTAAAAAGTCCCAGCCCAGAGAAAAAATTAATCTTCTTTTGGCGCAGGTAGTCCACAAGGCCATAACCAATAGGAAAGGACACCGCTAGAATCAATCCCCATTTTTCCCCTAAATATTTTTCAGAGCTAAGATTAAAGAGGATAATAGAAGGCAGCACCACATTTAAACCTATGTTTAAAAGAGGGTTGTCTTTTTTTCTAGGGGTATTATTTTTGTTCTGAGTTGTGGCTTCCATAATCAGAGCATTCTAGCAGGATTGAAATGGAAAAGCTTTTATTAACTGGCTTCCAGGCCTTTGGAAATTGGCGGGTTAACCCCACCGAAGAAGTGGCCAGCAAATTGGCGAGCTGCGACATTGGCAGCTGGAGCGTCTCTTCAGTTATTCTACCGGTGACCTTCAGCCATTGCTGGCCGAAACTTTTAGCAGAGCTACAAAGTTGCGACTACTCTGCAGTGGTTATGCTGGGGCTTGCTGGCTCGAGAAATCTAATTACTCCTGAGGCAACTGCCCGCAACTGGGTAGAGTCAGTGGGGCGTCCGGATAACCTGGGAGAGGAAATGCCTGCGGGACCAATTTTAATGCCAGGGGAGGACCTTCCTTCGACTTTTGGTGCTGAGAAAATGGTTGCGGCGATGAAGCAGCGAGGTATTGGCGCAGAGATAAGCCATGACGCCGGCAGTTTTGTCTGTAATTACTTAAGCTACCAGCTCTTGAATTATTTAGCAGGAGAGGGGAGAGGTGGTTTTATCCATCTACCGCCAACCCGTGAAATGCGCCCAGATTCAATTTGGAAGCAATCAAAATTGATAGAGGCAGTGGAGCTTTGTATCGGGCAAATTGAGTTAAGCGGCCTTTGATTTTCCTTCGAGTTCTGCAATTTTTTGGCTAAGGTTTTCAACAACAGTATTACTATTTTTTAAGCGCTTAGTAACAAGCCTAGTGACATTAAGAACCATAAGTGCAAAAACTTTTGGATTCTTTTTGTAAAAAGAGTAAAAATTATCGTAGCTAATTATCAATACGTCGCAGCTTTCATTCGCGACAATCGAAGCTGTTCTTTCTGTTTCATTAATTAAGACCATCTCTCCAAAGAGGTCTCCTTTAGAAATGGTTGCTATCTTGTGGATCAATCCTTCCTTTTCCACTTGAATATCTGCGTTACCACTTAGCAGCACGCTAATATCTGAACCCGAATCACCTTGTTTTATTATGGCATCTCCCGTTTCATAGGAGGCCACTACGCAATCGGCGATTATCTCTACGATTTCATTCTCATAAATTTCGTGAAATAGGGGGCAACCCTTTACTAAGTTAGCGACTGACATGCTTTATATCCTAGGCTGAATATTTCTGTTTTTCATTATTAGATGTATTTAACTGCTGCTTAATTTCACGAACTTCTTCGAGTAATTTAGGAATGCATTCTTGAAGTTCTTGTTCAGCAGTTTGCTTTCCATGTATAGAGAGCCAGATATTTTCAAAACAATTCGATACTTTTTTATAAGTTTTCCTTCGCAAACCAGTTGTTGGTGCTGCTGTATTTAGAATTGTCATAACTAGCGAGAACAGAATACCTGCGATAGATGTTTTCATGGCATAGGTTACTGCTAAAACGAATTGTGTAAGTATCTCTCCGGAACCTTCTAAATTGTTAAAATCCATTTTTGCAATCTCTGGGAGTGCCATGCTAATACCGATGAAAGTTCCAAAAATTCCGAATACAACGAATAGCCCTGGAAGAGTATCGATCATACGAGAGACTGCATCAGTTGGAAAAAAGCGTAATAACTTATTCCAATTTTGATCATGCTCCAAAATCCGGTCACTTAAATCGCTAAAATTGGGAGGAAAATGGCTTTTAAAAGAGGAAGCTTCTGATTTAATTCCTAAGAAAAGACTTTGATCGCCAGAAACGTAATCTCGAAGAGAAACGACATTCTTAGCACCTAAGCTTTCGGCCTTTCCACTATCGGCGGAGGCGTTCCTTACCGTTCTTTTAGGAAGTTTGGCATGGACGTCATCGAGTAGATGATTTAGAAACGCGTCGACGTCTTCGATTTTTTCTTCCGCATTGTCTGAGTTCTGTGTTTTATAGGAACTGAGAACTTTCTCAACTTCACTGGTGAAAGTTGAAAAATAGGCATCTTCTATCTTAGAGTTTCTATAGCTGGCCCATCGAAAGCCCAAGCCAAGGATTAAAAGGAATCCCATAAACTCAATTAGGTAGTCAGAAGCTAGTCCAAATACTAGGTCTAATGTCATTTTTTACTCCTTTTGGAGATTATTTAATTTTTCCCAAGCTGATTTATCATCTTTTAATGTAAAACTGATCTCAACTCTTCTTGAGAGTTTGCAGTCATAAGGACCACAGTAGTCAGCATGGCTGGCTGGTTTACGGTTTCTCTTTATTGTTTTAACAGGTAGAGAGAAACTCTTTCCAATGGCAGATACTCTTGCTCGAAAGTTCTTCTTATATTTAAATCTTCCGAATTTTCTACTGAAAATATATTTCACTATAGATCTTGCTCGATCTGAACTTAAGTCAAGATTGTAATTATAGGCGCGCTGATTACCTTTCTTTGGATCGACATATTTTTGGCGATGCTTGGGAGAGGCATGCCCAATAATATTAATTGTGTTAATTTTTCTACCAATATCTTTGTCTTTAAAAAGTTCTTCAACATAAATGGGAATAACTTTTCTAAGCATTTGACGTGTGACACTCTTAAGCTTCGAACTATTTTTCTCAAAAAGAAATGAATCATCGGTTCGTAGAATGACAGAACCGGTATTAGGATCTACAAATACATTTAATTTGGCATCTTTTAATCTTTGAGCAATTTTCTTACCTAGATTACTTCTGAATGTGTTTTGAACTGATGCTATTTTACGACCAACATCTTTAGCTTTTCTATCATTCAAGGCATTAAGTGCTTTGATCTTACGATCATTCATATCATTTTTTCTTTTAAGAAATGCGATTTCTTCCATAAGCTTTGAGGTATTCTTTGGTTGCGTCGCTGTATCTTTGTTTTTATCCATCTGGGTGTAAAGATCTCTAATTTTTCTTTTCAGCTGATCGTTACTTTCGGCCAATAATTGTGTCTTATTGATGCTGTTTTCATATTCCTTGGCAAGGTCACTGACGCGGCTATTGAGTTTATTTCCCACCCCTTGGGATTGTCCTAGGCTCTTGGTGGCTTGATCTAGCTTATTTTGTAAAAGAGAGTTTTCTTTTGTTAAATTTTGGATTTGGTTTTTTAAATCATTTTTGCCACTCTCGGCACTCGAGTAGGTAGAGTTGAGGGCGGCAACTCTTTTCTGGAGACTATCAACTTTATTTTTCTCACCGCTGATAGAGCTATTTGCTCCAAGTAGTTTACTTTCAAGGTCACTTGCTAGATTCCTGGCTTGGGCAAGTTTAGCTTGTAGCTCAGCACGTTTAGTTTTAGAGGTGTCGTATTCATTTTTCATCCTGGCCATCTGTCTTTTGAGATTGGCGACTTGTGAATTCTCACTGCTTATATCGGTATTTAGACCAACTATTTTCCCTTCTAGAATCTGATTTTGTTTGCGAAGGTTATCGTTTTGGGCCTGGGTATTTTGTAACTTTTCCTGCGAGTCAGTTATTCCTTGCTGCAGGTCAACTTTTGCTCTATTTCCCTTGTTTATTTTACCGTCTAAAGAGGCAATCTTAGAGTTGAGCCTATTAACTTCTTTCTTCAACATAACTTTTTCGTCGAAGCTAGTTGTCATATTGGATTTAACTTCGCTAATTTTTTGTTTTAATAATTCTTTGGCATCTTTATTTTGTTGAACATTCTCTTCCAAACTTTGGATCGAATGGTTGAGTTCTGTAATTTTTTGCTTTAGCTCTAGATTCTTAACGCCTGAGTTTTGAACCGTTTTGATAGATTTTTGCGCCTGCTCCTGATGCCGCTGTATTTCATTTTCTTTGGACTTAATTTGATCTTCAAGACCTGAAATATTAAAGGCCATCGATTGTATTTTTTGGCTTAGGTTTTGATTTTTCTCAGCAGACTTATTGTATTCTGCTTGCATATTATCTGACATGGATTTTTGTTCAATAATTTCTTGTTTAAGATTGGCCATTTTACTGCGCAGCCTGCTAGAGAGTTGATCAAGCTGCAAATTGGCATTCCTGGCGTCTTGAATGGAGCTTTCTTTTTGAGCTAGCTTTTGACTAAGTGTTTGATTGGCAAGTTCTTGATCTTCTAGTCTTCGAGCGACAACCCCCAACTTTTCATTCTGAATCGACTTTTCTTCATTAATTGTTACTAATTGTCTTTGGAGCTCTTTTTTCTCATATTCTTGCTGAGTGATCTTTGATTGGATTTGATTTATTTCATCGATTTTATTATTTAATTCGCTTTGTCCATTTGTAATCTTTTCTTCTTTCTTTTGAAGCAGTTCTTTACTGCTAGATATTTCGGATTCCATTTGGGCTATATTACTCTCAAGGCCATTAATTTTACTATTGGACTCTTCGACCGCCAACTTCTTCTCTTCAATTGTCTGAATAAGCTGGTTGTTTGTTTGCTCAACATATTCTAATTTATTTTGCTTTTCCGCTAGTTGCTTCTGAATAGATTCTTTCTCTGCTTCTTTATTAGTCAGTAGCTCTTCATGTTGCTTCTTAACCACTTCCAGGATGTTTTCCTTGGCCTTAATCTCATTTAACTTTTCTTCTTCTTTTTGAGCGATTTGCTCTTGAAAAACCTGCTTACTTTGCTCAAAAACGGAGTTCTGAATTTCTATTTGATTTTTAAGCTCTTCTTGTTTTTGACTTAATTCTTGGTTTTGTAACTCTTTAAGCTGTATTTCACTTATTGTTTTCTCTAGCCTGGATTTAGAGTCGGCCAAGATTTCTTCATTTTGTTTAAGTTGCTGATCCTTAATCTCCAGCTTTTCCGCGACTACTACCATTGCCGCTTCTTTTTCCTCTTGATCTTTTAAGAGGTCATTGATGACAACTTTATGCTGACCCATTTTTTCAGCAAATTGGTTAAGTTCCACCATTTTGCTATTGATAAGTTCATTGTAACTATCCATTTCATCAATTGATTTTTTCAATTTTTCTTTTTT
>JABGVH010000130.1 GCA_018646195.1 Halobacteriovoraceae bacterium | reverse complement strand
TGGGCGACCGAGACCGCTCTGGTGGCGTGGTCTTCAAGGGGCATAGGAGCGCCAAAGAAAGCGATGATGGCATCTCCCTCATACTTGTCGAGTGTTCCCATTTCTTCCAGCAAAATATCAGTCATGGCGGTTAGGTATTCATTCAGTAGCTCAACCAATTGAGTCGCCGATAATTTTTCGGAAAAAGTTGAGAAACCTTGGATATCGGTGAAGAAAGCAGTCCGGACTCCACAGTCTCCCCCCAACTTGGGTGGTTCACCGGCATCGTACATCTCGTCGATAAGCTCTGGAGAGATATAAGTACTAAAGGCCTCTTTTAAGAACTTTTTATCCTTACTGGCAAAATAGAAGTGAATAAAAGTATTCCAGGAGTAACAGGCGACTACTGACATTAGGCAGAAGAAAAGTTTAATTTCATAGCCACCAGGTAGTAGGTAATAGGTGTCAAAGAGATAGAGACCGGTTACCAGAGACATCATAGTAAAGACGTCGAGCAGGGCATTTCCAAAAATCATAATTAAAAGCATCACCAGCGTGCCACCAAAAAGCAGCGCCCAGGAGATCTGGGTTGAGTCTGATTGCGGAACGTAGAATTTGCCATCTAACAGCATATTAACCATATTCATGTGAAAATAAATTCCAGGCAACATGGCATTGACGGGAGTATGCCTAAGGTCATGGGCACCAAAAGAAGTGGAGCCGATGAAAATAATATTATCCTTTAAAAGCTTGATCATTTTGGCGTCGTCGTCTTCCGCCATTAGAACGTCGTACATACTGACAAAAGGGAAGTTGGCCTGGTCTCCCAGCCAACGAACTTTCGATTCACCTTTATAATTGAGCTTGAGGTCACCGGTTTTTAATTTCAAAGTGGCGTCACCAATACTAAGTACTTCCAGAACGGGCTTGTCGCCAGTGTAGTACTGATAGGCCATCAGTGAAAAAGAGGGAAAGTAGAGGGTGTCGACATTTCCCAGTACCTGGTAGTGACGGAAAATACCATCGCTGTCCCCCTCGGCTTCAATATGCGCCAGACCGGCTTCTGTATCCGCCAAGATACTGATGGGAAAAACTGCCTTGGAAACTTTCTTGGCATCTAAGTTGAGGTTCTCCCCCTGCTTAGTATCCATTAGAAAATTATAAAGGGTGTCTGGAATTTCTTTAAAGTACTCGGCATTTTGGGTATCGAGGGAGTAGGGCAGAATGACGTGGCGTTTAGGATCTTTCTGTATGTCCTTAATCGTTTCGGCCATTAATTTTTCTGGTGGAATAGCATCGCAGCTATTGCTCATCTCACTAAAGAAAACGTCATAGGCAATAACTTTAGCGCCGAAGGTCTGTAGCTTTTTCATCAGCTTGACCCAGTAAATCCGAGGTACCGGCCATTTTCCAAGCTTTCTTAGGGAATTGTCGTCAATCGCTACTAGCACTAGTCTTTTGTCGACTTTATTGGGGTCGAGGGTGGACTTCATCCGGTAATCGTAAAAGCGGTCTTCAAAGAAAGAAGGATAGGATAGGAATTTTCTAATACTTGGATCGTCTATTTCTCTTTCTGCTAGTGAAAAGAAAATACTGATCGAGCAGAAAGCAATAATTAAAAAGGTTCCAAAGTACTGAATAATTTTAGAGATCATTTTTTAAATCCTTAAAACTTATATTTTAATTCAAGGCTAGTTACATTTTTACTATACTCATGGCCGGTCTTATCTTTTGAAGTAACCCGGGTATAGTCATGGCCGTAGGCGACGCTAAATTTCCTGGAAATATTTTTGGTCAACTTGAGGCTTGGGTTAAATTGCCGCTCGTAACCCCTCGTCGCCTGCTGCTGGCGAGTATCAATTAAGGTAAACCCGTGGGCGATATTGAGCATATAGCCCTTTAGAAATTCGGGAATAATATAGTCGACCCGAAATAGAAAAGAGTTAGTACTCTCTCTCGAGAGCCCGATATTATTAATAAAATCAGCTGAGATAAAAAAGAGCAATAGGTTTCCACTCTTTAATGAGATGACCTGGTCTAAGACCATAGAAAAAGTATTATTGTCTTGAGTTTTTTGAAAGGCGCGGTAAGTTTTTAATTTAAATTTAACACCGGTATTACCGCCACTAAAGTAACGAAACTTTTCTCCAATATACTGAGTAATGGAAGTGGCGTACTTTATAATTTCGTGTTTCTGACCACGGTCCCTGGCGGTGTAATTGTACTCCAGCCCAAAAAGAAAAGAAGCCGGTTTGCCAAAGGCGCTATGCTCGAGAGAATTATTGAGAGCTGGAATAATTTGGTAGGCATCATTTTCAAAAACCGTGGCATTGTCTTGATCACTGTGTTTGACGTGCAAGAGCTGGACTTCAGGATTGGCGATAAAGCGGTTATTGGGATTTAGAGTGTACTTCCCTCGAAGCGAACTAGTGTAGATATAAGAATCTTTCTGAGTCGCCTGGGCGGTAATTAAATCCGTCGACTGGGTGATATTGGTGTCATAAGAGATAACTTCCTTAAAACTCAAATTCCAGCGCCGCTCTGGCAGGGTCTTGCCATTGATCATTTGATTGGGGTCGAGGCCGTACTGTCTTTGAACTTCCAGGATTCTATTTTTGATTTCCACTACCAAACGGTGCTCGGGCTGAATCACAATCGCCTTGCGCATTTGTGGCAGTACATACTTCTTAACCTTTGCCGCTGGCTTCTTGGTTGTCTCCGCCATGCTGAGCAGTACCTCCGCCAATTGAAAAGAGGCGATTTGTAGTACGTTCTTATCGCGCTTTTCTTCTTTTAAAATTTGGCGGTAGTAGCGCTTGGCGGTTTTATGCTGTTCTAAAATTTGAGAGATATGCGCGACATAGTAGAGAGAGGTCGCCTTCTTAAATTTTTTGCCAACACTCTTTAGAAAATTTCGGCGCGCCTCTTCCAAGGAGTTGGCGGCGTAAAGTGCCTGGCCGTACTCATAGAAAAAGTCCCGCGCCTCTTGCTTATAGCGATTAGCGCGAGCGAAAGAATCAACCGCTTGGTCGAATTTCTGCAGCCGTGCCTGGCTGATTGCGCTTAGGTACCACTTGACGGCTTTTTCACTTTTTTTGGAACCGTTAAAATTTTTTAAGAGCTTGATAGTGGCGACATAGTCACCAGTATTGAAAGACTTGAAGGCCCGGGCCAGGGGCCCCATGGCAAATGCTGCTTGCAGTGTTAGGCAGCAAAAAATTAGTATCAGAAAGGCCTTTCCCTGGCGCATTGTGACCTCAGTTAATTGTTTTAAATACAGGGAATATTATGACCCGAAAGAACTCTATTGGGTATCAATAATAAAGAAGACATTGCTGCTATTTTGAATCGATTCTAACGACGCGTCATGAGCGGCTTCGATATCTGCAAATTGCTCATCGGCATTGATTCCTGGTTGGTTGGGATCAAAAGGATCGTCCATAGGTGAGCCGTCACAACCAACACAGGCGCTGGGATCAAGTGGTGGAGGGGCAGTGGGGCCATCGCCCTCAGAAGCCGGGCCGCGACCATCGTCAGTGTGGACTGAAATAAATTCCCCTTCAGGAGTTAAAGTAAACGACTCATTTTGATAATCACCAGTAACCGCATCGAATCCACCGTATTCCGGCGGTGCAGTATAAGTATCGGTCATAGGGTCGTAGGAACTCTCAGGTGGTGGCTGGATATACTGGGCGGTTTGGGGATCGAGATAACCCCCTGAGCGCATAGTCACTGCGCCGGTCACCTGATCGACTTTGCCACCGGCATCCCCAGTAGGCACAGCGGACTTCTCAATTCGCGCCGCTACAACGGCACTTTTAATCTGAGTTTTACCGACGGTTTTTTCCATCGCTTTTTTCATTTCGCCAGAATCATTACTGGCCGACTTACTATCGAGACCCTTTGGAATGACATTTCTAAATTGCTTTTTAGGGGCGGCTTTAGAAGAGCTCTTTTTAAATTTCTGGCCTTCATTTTTTTGCAGGGTTTTTAATTGGGCGGGGTTCAATTTAACCGGAATAGTCGCGCCACCAGTCCGGGGAGAGGCCTGAGAAATCTGACCTTTACGGACAGAAACCGAACCACTGGAAGAAACCCGGCGCTCTAATCGCCGCTGTCCCCCTCTGAAGTTGGAGCTGGGGTCTATTTGCGCCATCCGCACTTCACCTGAATATGTCACTAGGGAAGTCGATTGGTTTTGACTATTATAATTGACCTGAAAGTCGGTCCCACGGACACCCATGGCGGCGGTCTTGGTTTGAATAAAGAGCTTACTTTTACTCTTATCCTTTATCTTCATATAATCTTTGGTCACTTTGGCGCGCAGCTGTCCCCGCATCAGAGTGATAATTCCGGCCTTTTCTATAGGGAATGCCTTGATCAGCATTTGTGAGTTGGGGCCTAAGTTCATTTGCGACTTATCGACAAAGAGGACTTTGGCGAAGCTCTTCTTACCTGTGGCGAGAGTAGCGCCCTCGGCGATCCAATCACCCTTGCCAATAGAGGCGACAGAACGGCCTTTTTCCTTAACCTTGACGGTGCCACGCTTTATGATGATTTTGGCAACTTTGCCCTTTTCGGCGTAGAGCAGGTCGACGCTAAAAGTCAGCGTCATAATAAGTACTAAATGGATGATATTACGGAACATGCTTTCCCCTATAATACCTTTTCGTCCATTATAGGCGGGTCTTTAGCAATGCTTGCAACTGGGCGAATATTTATACTGGCCCAAAAAAGGCGCCTTAAAAACGCCCAGAATCCATGGGAATATCCTCAATTTTAAAGTGAATTCAGGCTCTTAGAGCAGGGCGAGCAGGTCCTCTGGAGGCCTGCCAATGGCGGCCTTTTGGCCATTATCTAGGATCGGTCGCTCTAACAGCACCGGGTTCTTCGCAATCTCCCCCGCCCACTCTTCATCACTGAGCATCTTGTGGTCCAATCCCAATTCTTTAAAACAGGATTCCTTAGTGCGGATCACTTCGAGGGGCTCCTTTTCTAGCCGGCTAAAGAGACCCAATAAGGTCTCGACAGTGGGGGGATTTTGCAAGTACAGCACCACTTCAAAGTCGAGCTCTCGCTCTTCTAGCAGCGCCAGTCCCTGACGGCTCTTAGAACAGCGGGGATTATGGTAGTAGGTGTAACTCATCTGTCTCTCCTTGAATTAAAAAAGTGCGATGCCAGCGCTGATCATCCAAAACCAAGTCTCAATACTCTGCCCTGGTTTTGATTCTGAAAGAATATTGGTGTCGCTAAAATCTCCAGCATCCACTACGCTGACTTTCGATGCCGCCATATAGCTGTAGACGAATTCGACGTAGACCGGGTGCTGCTGTTTAAAGGCCATTTGCTCCTCAATTCCAAAAACTAAGAGCCCGCCAAAGGAGCGGTAGGTCAGCTTATGCTGGCGCTTGAACTCACCACTGACTACCCGGAAATCCTCTAACTTAATTGTCTGCAAGGACCAACTGGGACCGCCACCAAAGTAGAAATTATAATTTTTAAACGGTTGGTAATCAGTTAAGTATTTTAAAAGCGGTCCAAAAGAAACGTGGCGGAAGGATCCATTGCCATTGATCTGTGAAGAGTTACCTTGGAAGGCCAATTGATCGACCTTGCCATAGTAAATATACGAAGACAGGGCAAACTCCCACTTGGTCCACTTGTAACCAAAGTGGGTATTAAAACCAACTCCTCCCGAGTTGTCCTCGCTGCCATTAAAACCAGTGATTTCCATCCGGCCAGCATTGACCCCGCCCTTTAAAACCAGTTCATCCTCATAGCTAAAGGCCGGCAGCCACGCCAGCTGTAGCGTTAAATAAATCCAAAACAATTTTCCAAGTAACTTTTCCAAATTAATCCTAAAATTCTAAAATATAATTAACCGAGGCCGACTTCTTGCCGTCCCAACGGGGAACCATCCGCACCTTGCCCTCGTAAAACCAAAAAAGGGTCGAGGGATTTAAGACGTGGCCAAAGAAACGCCCAACGGCATTGCCAGTATTCAATAAGTACATCGATAGGTTTTCAATTCCAACCCCCAGCACTGCCCCAAGTATAGGCGTCTGATAGAGGTCTTGAACCGAAGCCGGCTCAGTATAAATTTCCACTGTAAATTCAAAAAGAGTACTAGAAATAAAACTCATCGCCAGTGCTTGCGAGCGCGAGTAACCATTGGCCCGGTAGTATAAAAATAATTGACTGCCAGAAATAGGATGCACGAACCAATTCCAAAAAGGCTCGTCCTGATCAAAAGTCAGCTTGCCGAAGTTCTCCCGGTAATTAGAAAAACTTCCCTCCTTCCTAAAAGTATCCGGCTGGGTCAGGGGATAGATACCCCAAGATATAAGATAGACCGCCCCAATATTTTTGGCGTTCTCCTCAGTAGTATGATCGCGATCAATATAAGTGTAGTAATACTTGGAAACTCGCTGGCGTGATTTTTCTTCTGCCTTCATCCTTTCAATTTCGGCTTGCTTCTTACTTATCGGCCGCGCCAGACCTGGCTTCAAGGTCTTCTTAATTTTTCTCTTTAACTTATCTCCAGGGGCGACCTTCTCTGCCACAGCAAATTCTGAGAAGAAGACCATAAAGAGAATGCTGCAAGTGAATAGGACTTTCATTTTATTTATGTTAGGTTTTCGCTACTAAGATCCAGCATTGTGGCATATTTGGGGCGCTTCTTAAAGGCCTTAAACACAATCATTACCTAGGTGCGCGTTATGGCCAATGACTCCAATGAACAAAAAGAAATCGAAGAAAAGAAGGCCCTTTTCGTCGCCCATGTTAGACAACTACAAGACCAAATTACCGACACCATGAAGAAGTTCGACCCCGAACTAGAAATCACCGAAGACATTTGGACTCGCCTTGACGCGAACGGCCAAGATGGCGGCGGCGGGCGCACCCGTGCCTTCAAAGGCGCGGTCTTTGAAACGGCTGGAGTCAATACCTCCAGCGTTTTTGGAGCGGTCGATCCCAAATTCGCTAAGAAGATTGGCGGCGATGGCGGCACCTTTTGGGCGGCCGGCATCTCACTGATCATCCACCCCATCAACCCCAAAGTACCCACTGTCCACGCCAACTTCAGAATGATTCAAGCTGGCGAAAAGATTTGGTACGGAGGCGGCGCCGACCTGACCCCTTACTACCCACACCTAGAAGACTTCCGTCACTTCCACCAAACTTGGAGTGACGCCTGTAAACCCTACGGCACTTACCAAAAATGGAAAGAGACCTGCGATACCTACTTCACCAACACCCACCGAGACAATGAAATGCGAGGAATTGGCGGCATCTTCTTCGACCACCTCAACTCCGGTGATCGTGAAAAAGACTATGCCATGGTCAAAGACCTCTCCACCCATTTCATTAAGTCCTACTTCCCAATTGTAGAAAAACGCCAAAGCGAGGCCTTCACCCCCGAAGACGAAGACTTCCAACTACACCGCCACGGCCGCTACGTTGAATTCAATATCCTACACGACCGAGGCACTAAATTTGGTTTAGAGAGCAACGGCCGCACCGACTCGATCCTGATCTCACTGCCTCACCGGGCCAAGTTCAGCTACCGTTATGCCCCCAAAGAAAACTCACCCCACGCCGAAATGATGGGCTATTTTAAACCCTGTGACTGGATCTAAAAAGTTTGATCACTCAAACAAAGGTCGCTAAAGCAAACCTCTAGAAATTTTTGGCAAATATGCTATAACCAAGCGCAAGCAAAACATTATTATAACGTTCAACCGATAGAGGTACTCATGCAATCAAAGAATTCTCGCCGCGCTTTTTTTAAAGTCGCTCTTACTGCCTTCGCGGCACTACCACTAATCAAAGCAACAACTGCTTTCGCTGCTGATAAATGCCCTTCGGTTCCTACCGCTGGTAAGGCACTTAAGAAACTTTTAAGGCCCGACTCAAAAACTGCTAAGAGAATCAAGTATGTAGTCGATGCCACCGCTTCAAAACACAAAAAATACAAAAAAGGCAACGCCTGTAAAAACTGTAAGTTCTACAAAGTAAAAAAAGAAGAAAACGGCTACGCTCCTTGCCAAATGGCCGCCAATAAATACGTCACAACATGTGGCTGGTGTAAGCAGTTTAAGCTCGATAAGAAAAAAGCTTAGTACTTAAATAAATTTAAATAAAAAAAAGCCTCCAGATTTTCGGAGGCTTTTTTTTGTAAAAATTTAATTGTATTTTAGTTGGGTACGCAACCAGCAAATTCTAGTGAGCCGGCGGGGATGTCGCTGGCCTTTAGGAGTTGTGATTCGTAGTCGGCCTTGGTGAGGCCGTTGGCGCTTTTGAAGAATTGGTTGTTTGAGCCGTTGTAGAGAGGGGCGTTGTAGCCGTCGGCGACTACTGCGGGGATGCCGGTTTTTACGTTCTGTTGGTCCCAGTTGGTGCACCATACGGCGTCGGCGAGGGTAAGGGATTTTGAGAAAGAGCTTTCGGGGTTTGCTAAGTTGTAGAGCTTACTCCATGAAGAGGCCTTTTTTCCAACATCGTCTTTATCTCCGCGAGCGTTCTTTTCTCTCTTTTGTTCTGCCGTTAGTCCTTCCCATTCTTGCCAATCAAAGCCGCCGATGCGAGTTAGCTTTCTGACGACACCCTGGCCGAACATTGAGTCTCCGCCACGCCTGGTGACGTAAATGATATTCTTGCAGCCCGCCGCTCTTAGCACCATGGTGGGGTGTAGGTCGTCCCAGCCACCGGCCGAGAGGATGTCTGTTCTATTTTTTATGGGCAGGATTCTCGCCAGTCCTGGTTCCGCCGGTGAAGTTGAAAGGGCGGTTAGCCAAGAGGCGCTTCCTAGAGAGAGGAATTTGCTACTCTTCTTGTCTTTTGAGAGATTGACTTTAATTCCTCTGGCGTCGGTGAAGCCGGATTTGTTTTTTAGGTTACTTTTTATTTGTTTTAATTCTTTAGTATTTCCCCAGTAACCAAAGCGGTATTGAGTGGGGTGAATTTTAAAATTTTCGCCGAAGTTTTTGTCAGTGGTGGTTTGGTAGGCGGCGTGAGCTTTCTGGTACCTTGTAACGCCTTTCTTTATTATGACTGAGGTAGTTGGGAAAGTTGAGATATGCTTTCCGATATTTTCTTCGACTCGTCTTTTTAGTTGGGTTCCTGCTAGTTCTAGCTTCTTAGTTTCGTTTCTATAGTCGAGAATTGATTTACCAAGCATTTGGCGGCAGACCGGCGCGCGGGCGACGATTTCTTGCCAGGATTTTCCTTTGGAGTCTGCTGAGCAGGCGGAGAGGAATTGAGTCATCATGGCGTCGACTGAGGCCTTGACTTGATTGTCTTTTCCTAAGTCGTAGCTGGCGTAGAAGTTGGCCATGCGTCCAAATAGTTTGGCGACTTTTTCAAAACTTATAATTCCCGGTCTGAAAAAGAGGGTGTTATCGGTAGTGGTACTGAACTTGCCAAAGTTTTTGAAGGCCTGTTCGATTTGACCGTAACGGTAATCGACTTGTTTTTTTAGGCTTGGGTTTTTGGTTTCTTGCAGTACTTTGGACATGCCAATAGTCTGTTGAATATACTGGAGCATTTCTGGGTTGAGGATTTCTTTGAGGTCGGAGGATTGCATCACCGCTTGAATATCTTGCATATGCTTGAGTTGGAAGGCGGTGACTTCGGCGGAGGTGGCGCCGTCTAATTGGCCTTGGGAGGCGGCGATCTTTTGCACCAGCTGAGAGATGGCGGCCTTGTCTTTTAAGAGACTGATCAGCGCCTTGCCTTCACTTGTCTGAGTGAGGGTTTCAAAATAACCTTCGATTGATTTTATTAGTAGTGCTCTTTGGGTATTATTTTTGACTATTGGATTGAGGGCGATACTTTCCATTAAGAACATAGTGATTGAGGCGGAACTTCCACCAGACATGCCGGCCGGTACGCCGTATCTTTCTACTAGTCTCGCCATGGAACCCCAATGGGCCGGCATCAATTCTCCGTTGCCGCGAATGGCGGCACAGTAACTGCCGTCTTTTTTGTAATCAGCACTAGCTGAACTAAGGAGACCGGTAAAGGCCAGAGTGGTTAGCGTAAGCGCTAATGATTTTTTCATGGATTCTCCGTGGTTGGTATCATTGCCAATTTATCTTATTGTGGAGGGCGGGATGTAGTGCTTTGAAAAGTATTCAGGCCTGTCTGGATTTTAGACAGGTTGGTTTTCAGTAAATTCAGTGGTTTATTTTGGTTACTGACCTTTAATAAAAATTTTCTTAGAGATTTGAGTGCCTGAGGCGTCGAGTACTTGGGTCGGGCCGTGCTTGACGTAGTCAGCGCCAATTTTTATTCGGCAAGAGAGCACGTGTCCGCCTTCGAGTTTGGATTGGTAGTCGAGAAGCAGTCCCCCGTCCGGGCAGTCGCCGTCAGTTAGGCGGGCGGAACTTGATGTGGCGGTGGGGGAGACTTGGCGCTTGCTAGTCTCGCTTTCGATGATATTGGGGTAGATCGGTTCGACCCCTAAGAGTTTTGAGTAGGGGGAGTTCTTTTGCCCCAGTGGGGTACGCGCCAGACCAGTGGGTTCCGCCACTACGTAGTTTTGGTTTTGGTAGCGGTAGCTCTGGTCGTAGGGGCCTGGTTGAATTCTTATCCCCAGCAGGGCGTGGCCTGGCACCATGATCATCGCGACTTTATCTTTGAAGTAGGGATCGTGGGCCAGAACAGTCGCCATTAAGAGGGCCTTTGAATCGCAGTCGGCCCAGCCGTATTTAAAGACTAGGGGGGCGACAAACAGCCCGCCTATTAAGCGCCCTTCAAATTGTGTCGGTGGCACACCATAGGGAAAATCTTGAAAGAAGCGCAGGATTAATTCGATTGATTGGCGATTATTCAGCTGACCTTTTTGACGGAAGAGCACCCAATTATTATAGAGCTTGGTGACAGTATGGTAGTAGCGACTGACCAAGGCGTTGTAGTCGGGGATTACTCCTAGAGTGAAGTGTTCTTTGAAAAAGGCGTTGGGTAATTCGTCCGGGTTGTAGGTAAAATTTTGAGGGTCTTTATTATACAGACCAAAGGCCTTTGAAAGTGAGTATAGCTTTTCAGTATCGTCACTCCAAGTCCACTCGTGGTAGTTGCCGCTATTGTCTTTGAAACCAAAGGTGAAAAAGGATTTCTCGCCTATCACTTCGCTCTTAGTGGTGATTTGCTCATTTTTCATATAGGACTCTGGCGCCGCCAGGGCGAGAGGGCCAGTAATGAGAAGAAGTAGCGCGAGAAAAACTTTTGGCATTAGAGCTTACCGAGGTAGTCGTGAAAGACCAGGCTGCCAAGGAAGTGGCTCAGCGGTTTATCCATAAAGATCACGACATTTATCAAGATGAAGGAGAGGAAAAGTGAGAGTCCAAAATTGTCATGCTGCTCGATCTCATCGTCAAAGTCGACCTCACTCATAATTTTTCGATAGATTAGGGAAACTACGAAGATGATTAAGACGCTGGCGATAAAGGTGATCAGGTAAAAGACCGTGAAGTAGGCCAGGGCAATGGCGATGATTTTGGTGGTGAAACCATTATGACTGATGACTAGGCTTTGAAGTGCCAGGGTCGATTGCTCGATGCTGCCTTGGACCAGGTAAATTACGCTGAAAATCAAGGTGGCACTCATTAGGCAGCCGGATTTATGGCGCCTTTTAATAAATGTTTCAACTGGGGATGAGAGCACAAATTTATTCATAAATTTGGTCGCCAGCACAATCGTTACCATCATGAAGATGAAGGACATGATCAGTTCGTAACTCGAGAGGTAGATGACATTGGCGGCTTGCATAGTCTTTCCTTTTTATTGATTGTTTTCAGTATTCTTTATTCCTTTATTTTATCTAAAACTTGCGGCTTAGGGTAAGATAGTTTTATGCCTAAACGTTTTAGTCAGCGAGAGCTTCCCGGCTACCGCTACATTCCTGGAAAATTCCCCCATCCCAATAAAGAGGGAGGCCATAGCTATGGTGTTCCCGAGCTTGTCGCATCGCTATTAGAGGTGGGAGACCCCTTTAAGAATAGTGATTTTAGCTATGGGGTGGACCTTCTCAATATGGGCTATTACTGGGAGTCCCATGTGGTCTTCGAGGCCTTTTGGAACGCCTATGGGCGAGTCGGTAATGAGGCGAATTTCTTTAAGGCGCTGATCGCGCTGGGCGCGGCAGGAGTTAAACAGGGGGCGGGGGACGCCGTCGAGCGCGACGCTCATCTTTTGCGGGCGCAAGTTCTATTGAGTGAGCTGCCGGCGCAAGTTCTCTCGCTTTCAATTGTCGAGCTTAGGTCTCTAGTTGAGAGTGGCCAATGGACTGAAGGAATTTTTCTAGCTGGTAGGGGTGATCAAAGTGAATAAAGTTTTGAGCACCGTACTTGGGGTCTTTCATCAGGGCGCTAAAGCTTTTGCGATTGGGTTCATAAACTTTGAGGATCCACGCCAATAGGGATTCTCTTCGCAGTATTGAGTTCCACAAAGTTTCTCTATTGCCATTCCAAAGTTCAACTTTAGAAAAGGAGCGCCTGATCGAGCGGCTAAAGAAGCGGCTTAGTATCAGGGGTAGGGTAAAATCTAACCAGATAATGGTGGTCGCCCTCTCCCAAACCAGGTCCCTGGATTTTCGATAATTGCCATCGGTCACCCAGCACTCTTGACTGGTTAGACGGTCGACTCTTTGGCGATAGACTTCAAGGGGAGCTTCACTCCAATTCTCTTGCCAATTGAATTGATCTAATTCCTGGTGGGGAATCTTTAAGCGCTTTGAAAGCTCTTTGGCGAGAGTGGTTTTCCCGGTGCAGGAGGAACCGATAATAGCTATTCTTTGTGGTTTCTTCATGACTTGTTATTATTATTTTTTGAAATAGAGTTCGGTGATGCGCTCGATATACTTAACCAGGTTGGGATACTTTTGCAATAATTCTTTAAGGTCCGGTGTAAAGGGAGTGTTTAAGATATTGCAAAGTAGGCCATAGGCGCTGGCGTCCAGTGAAGTGAAGTCCTCACCAAAGAAATAAGTCTTATCCGCTAGAAAGTCTGAGAGGGAGTTAAAGTCTTCGTCGGCGAAGCTCAGCAGGTCAGTTTTGGCATGCCTTCCCATTCCTTGCGCCCAAGTACTTTTGGCGACCCCTTTTCTGACGATCGCCGGCACAATTTTATTGATCACTGGAGGTAGGTGGCCAAAGAAGCTGGGACAGGTGACTTGCCAATTATCTTGGTCGACCCAGCGGCATTGCACTAAGGCCCAGGCCAGGTGGTCTTCGATTAATTTCTTAAAAGCACAGGCGATTGCTTGATCAGTTTTTGATAGACCTTGGTCGAGGTCGACCTGGTGGCGTTGTTTGAGGTATTTTATGACCAATTCCGAATCGGCAATAGACTGGCCCTGGTCGACTATATAGGGCAGTTTTCCCTTGGGTGCCTTGGCCGGATTGCCATGGAATGGCACGCTAATATATTCCACTTTAGCGGCCTTTAAGTAGCATTCGAGCTTGGCGCAAAAGGGGCTATTATTGGGCACCAGGGAGCTTTTTGAAACCGGGTATTGGTGTAATTCAATCATCGGGAACCTTAGAATAATTCTTCGAAGCGATTTAATTTCTGATTGACTCGCATCAGCTCATCATTCATCTTCTGGTTCAGGCCTTTGTACTGCCTGGAATAGGACTCTTCTTTTTTAATAGTATTTTCTAATTGATCAATTTGATAAAGCGCCTGCTGGTAGTCTTTTTCCATCTGCTCCATTTGGTAGAAGAAGTCGGCGATCTGACCCTTGGCAATGGTCAGGTCGTCTTGAAGGTGGGAGATCTGTTTTTTCTGATTTCTCTCACGGTCATCTGAAAGTCTTTGGACCTGATCGAGGTTGTCTATATGTTCCGCCGCCTTTTGAAATTGGTTTTGGATAGATTTGTATTTCTTAGAGATTTTTTGAAAATTGGTGGTGGTATTTAAGAGTTGATCCCGGTACCAGCCCTGAGTCTGTATTTCTTTTTTGGTAATTTTTTTCTGCTCTTTGAGTTCTTTGCGCTTTTCTAAGTATTGGTAGGAGCGCTCCAAGAAACGATTGGCCAGGTAGGCCTGATGACTTTCGAGACGGTCTACCTCGGATTGACGAGATTCCCAGATCGCTTTGAAAATGCCTTGGTAGCGCGAACTGCTAAAGCGTTTGAAGACCGCTTTATTTTTTGCGACTAATTCTTCATAACTTTGATAGATTTTTGACTTCGCCATTCTACTCATCCTTGAGTTTACGGTTTAAGTGAATTGAATAATTTCGACTTAATTAGTTATTAGTATACCCCAGGGGCGATGTAGACATCAATATCTGGGCTGTATTCATCTTTGAGAATTTGCTTAATCGCCTGAAGAGTTCCGGTGGTGGCACTAGGGCAAGTGCCGCAGGCCCCTTGGTAACGCACCAAAAGGATATCATCTTCGTAACTTACAGTTTGAATATCCCCACCGTCCCCTTGCAGACCTGGCCGAATAGTTCGATCAAGTATTTTTTCGATTTCCTGCATTTCAGGGCTTAGGGATTCTCGCCGCTCTTTTTCAGGGTCGGGATCGTGGTAATCCGGGTCGTGGGTGGGAAGCTCGGCCTCTAAGAGGTCTTCAACCTTTGGCCCAAGGGCGTCCCATTCTTCGTAACCAAATTTTGTAAGGGTCACAACATTGTCAAAAAAGTGCAATTGATCGACTCCTCTAAGAGTAAAAATCTTGGAGGCCAATTGGTTCTCACCACATTCCATAGGCGTGCGGTAACTGGAATTGCCTTCAAGTTTTACCGGCCGGTCGCAGATAAATTTTAAGGCATTGGGATTTGGTGTGGGTTGGATATCGACTTGCACCCTGGTCTGTCCTGGTTCGGAGTTTTTAACTTCTTTAATGGACTCGTCGGTAGGAGTCCCGTCTAGGTTTTGTAAATTTGTTTTACCCTCAGGTGCTTTTTTAAAGAAGCTCTTGAGCTTTTCGAATGCCGTCAACAAGTTTGTCGACCTCCTCTTTGGTATTATAAAAACTAAAGGAAGCCCGCGCAGTTGCGGTGATTCCAAATCTTTTCATTAGTGGTTGGGTGCAATGATGGCCAGTGCGGATGGCGATTCCTTGCTGATCGAGTAGGGTACCCAGGTCGTGGGGATGGGCGCCTTCTAGAGTAAAAGAGATAACCGCGCTTTTCTTTTTGGCGGTTCCAATAAGTTTTAGGCCACTGATCATATTTAATCTTTGGGTGGCGTAATCTAATAGCTGGTCTTCTTTTTCGGCGATATTTTCTAGTCCTACTTTTTGAATATAATCGATGCAGTCTTTCAGCGCGATGACCCCAGCAATATGCGGAGTACCGGCCTCAAACTTCTCTGGCAGCTGGTTATAAGTGGTTTTTTCAAAGGTCACGGTTTCAATCATGGCACCGCCGCCTTGGTAGGGAGGCATGCTCTCAAGTAAACTCTCTTTTCCGTAGAGCACTCCAACCCCAGTTGGGCCGAACATTTTATGCGCCGAAAAGGCCAGGAAGTCACAGTCTAGATCGACTACATCGACCGGAATATGCGCCATCGCCTGGGCGGCATCGACGACAAAGAGGGCACCCTTTTCATGGGCCAGCTCAATCATCTCTTTGATGGGATTAATACTGCCGAGGGTATTTGAAATATAGCTAATCGACACGATTTTGGTTTTTTCATTGAGCAGCTGTGAATAGGCCTCGAGCTCAATTTCTCCTGAGTCGGTAATCGGCACGACTTTTATAACGGCGCCAGTTTTTTCTGCGACCAATTGCCAAGGAACGATGTTTGAGTGGTGCTCCATGGTGGAGAGTAGAATCTCATCACCTTCTTTTAAGACCTGTTGACCTAGGCATTGCGCCACTAAATTTATGGATTCGGTAGTGCCTTTAGTGAAGATGATCTCTCTTTCACTTAAAGCATTTATAAATTTTTGAACGGTATGCCTTGTTTCTTCATATTTGACGGTGCCTTGTTCCGAGAGGAAGTGAACCCCTCTATGGACATTGGCGCTTTCCTTTTGATAATGCAAATTGATGGCATCGATTACCGACTGACTTTTTAAAGTAGTAGCGGCGTTGTCCAGATAGACCAGTGGATGGCCGTGGACTTGCTGGCCGAGGGCCGGGAAATCGCTCCTAACACTATCGGGGATCACACCTTCTCCTTGCTAACCAGCTGCTCGAGATAAACTCTAACTTCTTCATTATTAATTTTTTGGACTACATCATTGACGAAGCCTTGGCAGAGCAGAGTGATCGCCTGGTCGGAGGGAATACCGCGACTTTGCAGGTAGAAAACCTCTTCCTGGCTAAGCTGACCCACCGTCGCCCCATGGGCACACTTAACGTCATCAGCGTAAACTTCTAATTGCGGGCGAGTATGGATATGCGCCTTTTTAGAGAGTAGTAAATTCTTATTCAGCTGGGCCGAATCGACCTGTTGAGCGTCCCTAGCAACAAGCATTTTTCCAGTGAAGACACCATGAGCCTCTCCTCGCAGCAGACCTTTGTAAACCTGCTGGCTGTAGGTGCGGGAGAAGAGGTGATTGATGGTTGAAAAATGGTCGGCGTGTTGAGAACCATCTAAGTCATAAAGTCCATGGACTTCGGTTGTCGCCCCATCGTCTGTCAGGTCGACAGTGACTTCACTCCGTGAGGTGTGACCTCCGAGTGTCGCAATAAAGGAGTTATAGTGAGCGTGTTTTTTAACCAGGGCATGGACTTGGCCGAAATGGTTGGCCGCCAAGGATTCCTGTTGAACTTTTATATGGTTTAAGTGAGCACTTTCGGCGACTTCAATAATGGTCGAAGCGTTGGTGGTGTATTTCCTGCCAGCTTCAGTTGCAGCTGAGGCGAATACTTCAACAAGTGTCACTTCGGCCTGTGCCTGGCAATTGATATAAACTCTAGGGGAGTAATAGGCCTCTCCCTCTAAGTCCCATAGGTGGTGAATACCAATCGGTTCTTTAGTGGCCAGTTTTGGACTGATTATAATATTGATCAACTCACGGGCAGAGGCCAGATTGAGGGAATCAAAAGCGTTGGCGGTAGGCCTAGGCCCAACATCCCAATCCCTGGCTTCGTTATTGAGTACTTGTAAACTGACGCCCTCCGGAAGGAAACTGGCATTTTCTTGATAGGCGCCATTTAAAAAGACAATTCTATTTTTAAAGGGCACTAGTTCTTTGGCAATAGTCACTTCGGCAGGAGCGCTCAACTCTGTCGGCAAATTATAATTTGCGGGCAAGAAGGCACTGCTCTTAGTGTACTTCCAGGCATCGTTTTTCTTGGCCGGGAAGTCTTGAGTTTTTAATTCACTCAGTCCTTTTTCCAGCCATTGTGCTAATAGTGGAGAGGTGCCGACCATCGCTTTATGGCGTTGACCTAATTTTTCCGTATATTTTTGTTTTGTATCTTCTAACATAATTCTCTCTAAGCTTCGGCAGTGGTATGGGCGCTGGTTAACCAGTCGTATCCCTTCTCTTCTAACTCAAGCGCCAATTCTTTACTTCCGGACTTGATAATCTGCCCCTCGGAAAGAACATGCACTTGATCGGGAACAATATAATCCAAGAGTCTTTGGTAATGGGTGACTAAGACTATGGCATTAAATTTACTTCTAAGGGCGTTAACGCCTTTAGAGACGATTTTTAAGGCATCGATATCCAGCCCTGAATCAGTCTCATCGAGTAATGCTAGCCTTGGGTTTAAGACTGCCATCTGAAGAATTTCGTTCTTCTTTTTCTCTCCACCTGAAAAGCCGGTATTAACTGGGCGGTCGAGAAAGCTCTCGCTCATTTCAAGTAATTCTAATTTCGGTTTAATAAATTCTCGGAATTCGGCTTCTTCCATTTCCGGGGCGCCTTGCGCCTTGCAGATTTGGTTAAAAGATTCTTGTAGGAAACCGAGGTTTGAAACGCCAGGAATTTCCACTGGGTATTGAAAGCCCAAGAAGATTCCATTGGTGGCTCGCTGATGAGGCTCCCAAGTGGTCAAGTCAACCGGCTTATTATTAACAGAGTAGAGAATTTCTCCTCTGGTTATTTCAAAGGCCGGATGGCCGGCAATTATTTTCGAAAGTGTTGATTTTCCGGATCCATTGGGTCCCATTATAGCGTGAACTTCTCCCGCCTTAATGGTCAGATCAATGCCCCTTAAGATTTTCTTTCCATCAACTTCTACATGTAGGTCTTTTACTTCAATCATGGTGTTTCCTAGCTACCCGATACTATTTTCGAGTTTCAGTTCTAATAATTTTACAGCTTCTACTGAAAATTCCAGCGGAAGTTCTTTAAATACTTGGTTGCAAAAGCCACCGACGATAAGTGAGATGCATTTTTCCATATCGAGACCACGGGTCTGGAGATAGAAGAGCTGGTCTTCACTAATCCTGGCAGTGGAGGCCTCGTGTTCAACTGTGGCGTCGTTATTTTTGACGTCGATATAGGGAAAGGTATTGGCCGAGCATTTATCGCCGACTAACATAGAGTCACATTGTGAGTAATTGCGGGCACCGCTAGCAGAGGGCATGATTTTAACTAGTCCGCGATAATTATTTTCTGATTGTTCGGCCGAAATACCTTTGGAGATAATGGTGGACTTGGTATTTTTTCCAATATGCACCATCTTAGTTCCGGTATCGGCCTGCATTTTATTATTGGTCAAGGCGACCGAGTAGAAGGCCCCTTGGCTATTATCACCAATTAAATTACAAGAGGGGTATTTCCAGGTTATCGCTGATCCCGCTTCTACTTGAGTCCAAGAAATGAAGGAGTTTTTACCTAGGCAATTACCTCTTTTGGTAACAAAATTATAGATGCCG
>JABGVH010000237.1 GCA_018646195.1 Halobacteriovoraceae bacterium | reverse complement strand
GGGTGAAAGAAAAGGCGCGCGCCGGAATCAATAAACTCCGCGGCTAAGTCACTGCAGTTATTGCCCTTTTTCCCAATTATTCGCCTAAGTTATAATAATCCCATGCACTTAAAGGCTGGAGGATGCCAGGTGAAAAATCTAAAAATTATATGTCTTACAATTCTTTTGGGCGCCACTATCCAGCAGGCCAATGCCGGAACCCTGGAAGATATAAAAGAGAAACTGCGACCTTATATAGTGCAGTACCTTGGCGCCGAGACGGCGAATAAAATTCTGGGAGCGGATGCCAATTCTATCAATATGCCCAAAATCCCCACCGTTAGTACCGATGCCAAAGACGTTAGTTCATTGGGCCAAGAGGACGATGGCAATTGGGATAAAATTCCAAAAGATAAACGCGGTCTTTATAATGCCTATTTTGTAAAAGAAGTTTTCCAGGCGGTTAAAAATCGCAGGGCCGACGACAATATTATTGGCAAATGGAGCCAAACACTTGCGCAAGGGGGTTCTCGTGAGGGAGTTTATCGCGCTTTCGTTTTAGATAATGATTATGCCGGTAAAGAAAATTTTAATTACCCACTAAGCGACTCCTCTATTAATTTTGCCAAATGGTATATGCAAAAATTTGTAAATAAAGAAGTCAAAAAGGCCAAGCTGAAAAAGTTTAATTTTTACTCGTTGAAAAGAATTACCACCGAGAAGTCGCTTGAGATAGTCGATGCCTTTGGAAAAGATAAAGATAATTTACACAATTGGTACGCTATTCTATCGTCTGACTTGGCGACTAAGTATCCCAAACTTTGGAAGACAAAAACTCGTCAGGTTAAAACCAGTAAGGGCCATAAGTACTGGGCCCAGAATATGCCGGCTCAATTTTTAAAATCTGAGCTAATAGTAAAAGTTCATATGGTTTATAATCACTTAAATCAAGTGAGTGCTGAGTAAGCTATTCCCAGAAAGGATTTTCGATTCCAGTTAGGACTTTTAAAAAGCGCTCTACTCCCAATGCTATGCCGGAAGATTCAGGCAGGCCTTTTTTTAAACTATTATAAAAAGAAGTGGGCTCTGGTAGCTGATAGCCGTAGAGTTTTTCTTTTTCACTACTTTGAAGGGCAAAGCGATTTTTTTGTTCCTCGAGATCAGTTAATTCACCAAAACAATTGGCCATCTCTAGTCCACAGCAATACCACTCAAAGCGTTCGCAGACCCGCGGGTCCGATTGCTTGAGGCGAGAGAGAGCCGCCAATTGCGCCGGGTACTCTTTGATCAGTAAATTATTTTTTAAAAGCAGTTGCGGTTCAATTTTATTGAGAAAGAGTAAAAAGAAAAGGTCGTCCCAAGAGGTTTCTTCAAAATTGGGTAGCGGAATGTCGTTAAAGTTTTTTTCAATATGGCGGTACAATTTTTCAGACTGGTTAAAGTCGAGTATATCGAGTTGGCAGTACTCTTGAAATAATTCTGCAACCGTAACGGTGGTAAATTTCTTCTTCTCTAAAACCGCCACCTCATTTTCTAAAAGTCGCTGGTGACAAAAGTGGTAGAGCCTTTCGACGTCCTTGGCAATGTCATCGTAATGGCTGGCGCCGCGATACCATTCCAGCATCAAAAATTGTGGGCGATGCTGGTCAGAGAAGGGCTCGTCTCTGAAACAATAGGAGAGATTAAAAATTTTATCAAAACCTGCCGCCAATAATTCCTTCATATGAAACTCAGGGGAGGTGTGGAGGTAACCTAAATTTTGACCACCGTTTTTTGCACTGACTTGCATTGGGTGTATATGGGTTTCCATGCCTGGATTTTCTACTAGGGGAGGAGTCAGGACGTCGGTGAAATTTTCCTGACGAAAAAAATCACGAATGGCCTGAAGTAAAATAAATCGTGCATGGTGACCAGTTTTCATGGGGCTACCCTACAAGTTTTATTTTTGCTTCGCAAGATAATTGCCTTTTAAGGGGGTCGGTGTATGATGCCCGGACTGTGATTTAAAGGACCAATTGATGCAGATGATTCAAGCCCTCTACGATTTATTAGGCGTTCAAGCCGGCCCTAACGGCGGTGATTTAGCCGGTCTTCTCTCTCTTAGCTTTCTAGCAATAGTCAGTTTAGGGCGCGCTTTTTTTTCTAGCGGAAGCTCTGCTGGCCCTAAAGCCTTAGGGGATGTGACAGTAGAAAAAATCCAGCCTATCGCCCCCGAGTCGGTGGAATTAGAAGAGCGGACACCTCCTTCGGTAGTCGAAAAAGGACCTAGTTTTCGCGAGCGATTAAAACGCGGACTTGATAGGTCTCGCCAGCAGGTTTGGGGTCGGATTGGAACCTTGATCAGCGGTGGTAAATTAGACACTGAGGCGCTCGAAGAATTAGAAGAGATTCTCTACGGCGCCGACATCGGACCGCAGACAGTCGCCGAGTTAACCGAAGAACTACAAAAGCGCGCCGCCGAAGGCAATTTCGAGGCCGATGAATTTAAATCCTTTCTCTTCACTTTCCTAGAAAGCAAAATGAAAACAGTTCAGCAAGCTGTCTCTCCCGAGCTCTATCAATACAACGCCAGAGCAACTACTCCTAAAGTCATTATGGTGGTGGGAGTAAATGGAGCTGGCAAAACAACAACTATCGGAAAACTTGCCACTAAGCTAACTCGTCAAGGCGCCAAAGTGGTAGTCGGGGCTTGCGATACTTTCCGAGCGGCAGCTGTCGACCAGCTGCAAGTTTGGTGTGACCGGGCAGGGGCTGAGATGATCCGCGCCAAAGAGGGCGCCAATCCCAGTGGTGTCGGTTTCGAGGCCTTGCAGGCCGCCAAAAATAGCAATGCTGATTATTGTATCCTGGATACTGCCGGCCGCTTGCATACCAGCGGCAACTTAATGGACGAGCTCAAAAAAAGTAAGGCGGTTCTGGCCAAATTAGATGATTCGGCCCCCCATGAAGTATTGCTGGTAATTGACGCCATCACCGGTCAGAATGCATTGCGCCAGGCAGAAGAGTTCCACAAAACGCTCGAATTAACCGGTCTGGTCTTCACTAAATGTGATGGATCATCCAAAGCCGGCAGCGCCATAGCCATCGTTCAAAAATTAAAAGTGCCAATTGCTTATATTGGTGTGGGCGAGAGCGTCGAAGATTTGGATATATTCAGCCTTGAGGACTACCTCGGGGCGCTTTTAGACTATCAGAAGCCGCTGTCAAATTGACGACAGCAGCTAATTGAACTACTCTTTAAGAAATGGATAGTCATAAAGAATCACAAGATTTTGAGGTATTAGGTTATAAAATTCGCCTGCGCGCGGATAATGATAACGAGCGAGTTGCTCCGGCCGAGGCCGTAGAACGAGTTCGTATTGAAGCATTAAAAATTCGAGAAAAGGCCCCTAATTTAGCGGCTGGAGAAGTTGCCATTTTAGTGGCGCTTAATTTGGCCGAACAGAATCTTCTTTTGGCCGATGAATATAAAGACAATATCGAACTGCTTCATTCAACCGCAGGTGATGCCTTAAAATTTATAGAAGAGGTCACACCAACCACTGTCTAAGGTTCTTTTAAATTATTAGGTGAAGATTGGCTTCGAGCAAAGAAGACATGAGGGCCGAAGTGCGTGCACTTCTAAACTCGTTGAATGAAGATCTTATTTTAGAGAAGTCCAAACTATTGGTTGGGCATTTAAAAAAGCTCTTTATCTCATTGGCACCCCTAAATCATGACCATCCTATTGGAGTATTTGCCCCAATGAAACGTGAGCCAAATTGGCGGCACGGATTTGAGTGGGCGGGTGACTTTGCTTTTCCTGCCATCAGCAGTGAGGGTGCGATGCTTTTTAAGCGCTGCGCTTTTGATCAGCTAGAGGTAAAGAGTGATTTCGGAGTTGAATTGCTGGGACCTCCAAAAAGTGCAGCAGTAGTGACGCCGCAAGTACTACTTATTCCAGGCCTGGCCTTTTCATTAAAAGGTGAAAGATTAGGAAAGGGTAAGGGCTACTACGACAAGTATTTAGATAATTTTAAAGGTTTAAAAATAGGATTAGCATTTAACGAACAAATTTTTCCAAGTGTCCCTGTTGAAGCGCATGACCATCTAATGGATTGGATTGTGAGTGACAGTGAAGTATTGGAGAGTAGGAGATAAAATGGATACAACTGCAATATTAGCCTCTGTGCTTTTTGCAATTGTCGGAGCAGGACTGGGTTGGTTTATTCGCCACCGAGCTGTGCTCGCCGACATTGCTCAGAGACAGGGGAAATCAGACGAAATTATCGAGAAGGCAAAGAAAGATGCCAACGATATTAAGTACAATGCCCGTAAAGACGCCAAAGAAATTGCCAAGGAAGAAAAAGAAGAATCTGACCGGGAAATTCGCAAGCGCAAAGATGAGCAAAAAAATGTCGAGCGTGAGCTAGAAAAGAAAGACACTAAGGTCGAGCAGAAAATGACTGAGCTCGATGAGCAAAAGAAAAAGACACAAGACCGTCAAAGTGAATTGGATCAAGTGCGGAATCGTTTCCAAGGTGAAGTCGACCGGATGAAATCTAGGCACGCTGAACTGGCCGATAAGTTAGTTCAGGTCGCCAGCATGACTAAAGAGGAGGCCAAAGGCCAACTTCTTGAGGCCATGACCGAAGAAGCCAAAGTTGATTTTGCAAAAGACCTTCGCCGTCTCGAAGAAGAAGCTAAAGAAGACTCAGAGGCGCGCTCAAAAAGAATTATAGGAATGGCGATTCAGCGCTTCGCTGGAGAGTACGTTGCCGAGCGAGCGATTAGTTCAGTTGAACTTCCGTCGGACGATGTTAAAGGTCGTTTGATTGGTAGAGAGGGACGGAACATTCGTGCCTTCGAACAAATTTGTGGCGTCGATTTGATTATTGACGATACTCCAGAAGTTGTTGTGATTTCATCTTTCAATGTCGTACGGAGAGAAATTGCTCGCCAGACAATTGTTAAGTTAATTGCCGATGGTCGGATTCACCCGGCTAAAATTGAAGAGTTCCACGATAAGTCGAAAACCGAAATGGAAAAAGAGCTTTTAGACCTCGGTCAAAAGGCCCAAATGGAAATCGGTGTTCACGGGATCCATCCTGAAATTTTAAAGTTAGTTGGCTCGCTTAATTGGCGAACTTCCTACACTCAAAATCAATACCAGCACGCCCTCGAAGCGGCGTTTATCGCCGGTAGTATGGCCGGTGAAATGGGTCTCAATGTAAAACAGGCGCGACGGGCGGGACTACTTCACGATATTGGCAAAGTGATCGATGCTTCGGCTGAAGGTTCCCATGCTGTGATCGGTGCTGATTTTGCCAAAAAATTTGGAGAAGCTCCTGATATTGTCCACGCCATTCGTGCTCACCACGATGACGAGAAACCAGAATCAATCCTGGCGCATATTGTGGCTGCCTCTGATGCCCTCAGTGGTGCCAGACCAGGTGCCCGCAAGGCGATGATGGAATCTTATATTTCTCGCTTAACCGATATTGAAGATATCGTGAATTCCTTTGAAGGCGTGACTCGAAGTTTCGCAATCTCTGGTGGTCGCGAAGTTCGTGTCTTCGTTGAAAACGAAAAAGTAGACGACGAAAATACGGTTATCCTCTCGCGGGATATCGCTAAGAAAATTGAAGAAGAAATGTCCTACCCTGGAACTATTAAGATTACGGTTCTAAGAGAAACTAAGGCAATTGGGATTGCGAGGTAGGTATCATTTCTGAACCTACCCGCTATGTTGTGAGATTAATGGGACCACTATTGGTTCTATTAGTCTTATTAGTTTTCATACCTGTTGAGCCCTTTAATATTATTCTTTTGACACTTGGCTACTGCTGGCCGATGAGCCTATTAACACCTGGACTCAATAGCCGCACTACTAGCTTTAAGTACAAGTATGCCTTTATTAAATTTGCCTACCAAACTCATCGAATAATTGTAGAGGCGACCAAGGCACATGAAAAACCTTGGTTAGAAGCTGGTCTTAGAGGAGCGGGGCCACTGGCCTTCGCATTGCTTTTAGTATTCGCTTCTAAGAGTGGCAATATTCTGTATTGTTTTGCGGGTTTTGTATTTTTTGAAGTAATGAAAAAGGTATTTCACTATGAGGGTTGGTGGGATTTTTCGCGAGTTGATCTAGCAACTGACGAAACTGAACCAATGAGCGAGAGCGCAGGAATGCGCTTTTTAGATGATGAGAATTGGGAAAGGGATCAAAAAGATAGCGAGAAAGCGCCTTAAAGCGTTTGAGAATTCCAACCTCATCAAAATCATCTATCCGGTAATTTTCTTCTAATTTATCAAAATATTTTATCAAATTAATTGTTCTCTCAAAGAGTGATTCTTTCAAGCCTCTGCGGTACTGTCCCGCCAGCCAAGGAGTTTTTAGCGCACCCCTTGCGATCATAATTGAGTGGCAATCTGTTTGGTGATACATATTTGAAATATCACTTGTCGACCAAACATCACCATTGCCAATTAGAGGCACCGTTAAAAAATCGCCGGCCTGTTTAATATAATCCCAGTTGGCGACGCCTTTATACAGTTGGTCTCTAGTTCTACCGTGAAGAGTAATCGCTTCGACTCCCTCCTCTTGTAAAACTTTTAAGCATTCAAGTAAGTTCTTATCGTCCCTAAATCCGGCCCTCATTTTTACGCTAAAGGTTCCCTTGAAGTTTTTTCTAATCAGAGCGGTCAACACTTTCAATTCAGGAATAGTGGAAAGTAAAAAAGCGCCGCCCCCGTGAGAGTTAACTTTTCTGGAGGGACAGCCGAGATTGAGGTCGAGTGAGTGAATGCCGCAATTTTGAATTTGTGCAACAGTTTGTTCTACCTGGGCGTGAACCGGTGCCAAGATTTGGAAGGTGGTCTTGGCCGCCCAATCAGAATTACTCTGGCAGTACTGACCCCAATGCTGCAAGATTTTCTTATCACTGAAGCTACCCTGACTAGGGATTCGCAGGAAGTCGGTGCTTACCGCGTCCCACTCTGGGTAGAGCTCGAGAATTGTCCGCCGGTAGGGGGCGTCGGTTATGCCCTCCATGGGTGCGAATAATAATGACTTGGAATTATACATACCAGTCTTTTAGACTAAGTGTGTTAACTTGTCCAGATTTTGCAATTGACACCCCTTGTGGTAATTCTGGGCGCTATGATTTTAGGTTCAATAGTCCTATTTGTCCGCGACTGGACCCCAGAGGGAGTTTCGCTTTGGATGCAGGTGCGTGGAGGCAATGGCCCGATGGCCAATCTCTGGGAATTTCCCGGCGGAAAAATTGAGTTGGGGGAAACTCCCGAGGCAGCCGCCAGAAGAGAAGTAGAGGAAGAAGTAGGAATTAAAATTCCCGCCGATCAGAACTTAATATTATTTGATATTCATACCTACAATGCTTTTGGAAAAAAGATCTGCCTCTATATTCATTTGGCAAAAGATCCGGGCAACCTTCCTACCGCTTGGCACCCTTTTAGTTTTGCCGGAGGCAGCCGTCACTACAAAGGAATAATTCCAGCGGCGAATCATCAAATTATAGAACGAGTATTAGAGACCCTATCGAGGGGAGAGCAATTATGGCAGAGATCATCAACATCGCAGAGTTCTTTCTCTTAAGCATCGCGCTTGGAGTAGGCTTTTTTTCTTTTATCGCCAGCCCCTCGCTGACCGGTTCAGGTTTTACTCGCTTAATTACAGTTGTTTGTTTTTCAGCACTGTCAGGTGCCACCCTATTGCATATCTCCTATGCCAGTGCCGCTAATCCACAAGTCTATTTAAGCTTATTAGCGTTGGGCGCCTTTGCATTGACTTATTTCTTCAAGGCCGAAAAAAGCGGCCTGGTGACTTGGACTCTTTTCATCATTCAAAATGCCGCCATCATTTGGCGACTGGCCGGCTTTAATAATTTTAATGGCCAGCACTTTCTCTTTTCCTTTTCTTCGGTACTGATGACCGGAATAATTACCTATGCCATGCTCTTAGGGCATTGGTATCTAGTGGTTCCAAAACTGTCAGAGGCACCGCTTAAACGAGCGGTTAAATTTATTTGGCTTATCCTAATTGCCAAGATTATTTGGTCTGGCCTGACTTTATTTGGCGAGCAACAATTCCTGGCCGAGGGAACACGACTGGGCTCCGGTTACGCCTTTAATTGGTTGATGGTTCTGATGAGAATAGGTTGGGGTTACGTCATTATAGGTGTGATGAGTATCTTTGTTTGGAAATTGGTTAAAATGCGCTCCATTCAAAGTGCCACCGGAATTTTCTATGCCATGACTTTCTTTGTTTTTACTAGCGAGACTATTTCCTTCTTTCTCTTTTTCCGCTACGGTGTGTTTGTATGATGACAATTACCCTTACTTGCGGCGACTGCGGTTCCGCCATTTCTGTTTACCCTGACTCGGCTGCCAAGACTGCCGAATGTGGTATTTGTAAACATGTCGAAAAAGTCAGCTTTGATGAAAAACAAGTAGCTGGAATCCTAGAGGATTGCCCCTGTTGCCAGCGCAAGGATTTTTACTCTCAGAAAGATTTTAATCGAAAAATAGGCGTGATGCTTTTTGTAATCGCGGCGATACTTTCCATTTGGACTTACGGTCTCAGTTTTGTAGTGCTCTACTTATTTGATTTTTTACTATTTAAGAAGTTGCAGAAGATCGCAATTTGCTACAATTGTAATACTATTTTTAGAAGCGTCACTAATATTGAAGAGATCCCGGGCTTCGACCATGAGATGAACGACCGGATTGTTTATTCTGGTCATGATTTTGAAGGAAAACCCCTAGAACATTAGGGTAAGTGGCTATTTTTACAGTCTGAGTGGACTTAAACCCGCGTATTCGGTAAAATAGGCTATAAAGAGTTTTCATTGATCCTGCATGGCGCAGCTGAAAAGAAGACTCTTTTAAACAAGGAATAGGACTATAGAACCTCCGTCATTCACGGGTCGCTTTTTAAGACCCAGCCCTCCCAATAAAATTTTAGGAAGTTACTGATATGCCCCATGTGCACAGTTACGAATTATTGAGCCTTATCGGCTGCTTCTTGGCCTCTGGTTTTTACAGTGGCTCGGAAGCGGTTCTGATGTCTATTGGAATGGACCGTGCCCGCCAATTAATAAATCTCGGTGGGCCTAAAGGCAAGGCCATGCAATTTATGGTCGAGCGTCCTAACGAACTTTTAACCACAATTTTAGTCGGTAATAATGTTGTCAATATTCTTGCCGCCGCATTAGTGACTACCATTTCAGCCCGCTATTTTAAGTCTGATTCAATTGGGATTGCCACAGGTATCACCACTATGATCATTCTTATTTTTGGTGAAATTATTCCTAAGACCTTCGCCAGAAAGAAGGCCGAAACTCTCTCTTATCCAGTTCTCCAAATATTAAAATTTAATTATTGGCTACTCTATCCCGCCATTAAGGCAATGGTCTGGATGATTAAGTCTGTACTAGGGGAAAACGCCGAACTCCATGGTCGTTTAATAACTGAAAATGATATCGGTTATATGATTAGCCGTGCAGAGAAAGAAAAAACTATCGACTCAAAGCAAGTGGAGCTTTTGAATTCGGTTCTCGAATTTCCTAAAATTAAAGTCAAAGATATTATGATTCCCCGTCGCGAAGTAAAGTCTCTCGATTGCTCTTCTAGTTTTAAGGAAATTGTAGATCTAGTTAGCAACGAAGTTCATAGCCGCTACCCGGTGGTAGACGGAGAGCTTGAAAAAGTAGTTGGCTTTTTACATGTTAAAGACCTGGCCTTTGTCGATGAGGCCAACAAAGAAAATTTCGACGTCAATAAACTTTTGAAAGAACCCTTCTTTGTCTTTGAGCATATGAGGATTCAAGCGGTCTTTGATCATATGAACCGTAAGAAAATTCACTTGGCCTTAGTTAAAGATGAGAATGGAGTTATTGTTGGAATTGTAACCTTGGAAGATATTGTAGAAGAAGTCTTTGGAGAGATTCAAGATGAGCATGATGAAGATGAAGCAGAAATTCTAGAAGAGTACCGTCAGGAAGATTTTGAAGATGGACTCTTAATTGAGGGAAATATTTTACTTCGGGACCTCGATACTGATTATGATATCGAAATACCGCTAAATGATAATTATTCTACTCTGACTGGCTTCTTGCTAGATATGCTTGGCAATAACTTTCCTGAAGGCGGCCAAATTATAGTCTGGGAAGGTCTCTCTTTTGAACTCGAAAAAGTCGACGATTACGAAATTCGTCAGGTACGAATCAAGCATGTCGATGGAGATAAGCATTATTTCAACCGCAAAAAGGCCCAGGACACTCAAGGCTTGTCTAAAAATAAAACAGAAAGTAAGGTATCAGAAGTTAAATCCTAGATTATCAAAATCTAATTTGGAGTGCTCAAATGGAAGATAAAATCTATCCTGTTGCGGTTATTGGTGGAGGCGCTGCTGGCGTTATGTCAGTTCTTCGAACGGTCTTAAATAATGATGAGACGCTATTTTTTCCTGGTGCCCCCAAGAATAAGAAAAAGAGCCGGGCACTGTGGGTGGCAAAAATTGAAAATATACCGGGTTTCCACGATTATAAAAAAGGTATCGTAAATCCTCATAAAGAAACTATCAGCTGGATCGAAGCCTCAAATTTTAAAGATAAACTCCACCATTTGAAAAATAGGGGAGTCGAAGAAATAAGTAAGAGTGACGAAGGCCATTTTGTTTTGAAAGACAATAAGGGAGAATCTTACCGCGCTCAATACGTAATTTGTTGTACCGGAATCATGGATGTTCAACCGATGATCTCAGGTAGTATGGATCCCATTTTTCCCTATGCAAACTCTCAGCTAGTCGATTATTGCCTGCGTTGCGATGGTCACCATACCAAAGATAAGAAAACTACAGTCATTGGAAGTGGCGCTGGCGCAGCTTGGGTCGCCATTATGTTGCATGAGCGCTACGCTCCACCGTCGATGACGGTACTGACACATGGAGAGCAGCCGCAGTTTGATGAAGAGACACTTTTCTTAATGGATGAATACAATATTAAAGTTAAGACGGGTGAGATAACCGGCGTTAAAGGCGATGCTAAAGAGCCTCGCTTAGAGGGATTTGAATTAGAAAATGGAGAGTTCTGTGAAGCTGAGTTCTCCTTTGTTTCTCTCGGCAGTATTATCTACAACGAGCTTCCAAAAAGTCTCAACGTAGATATTGATAAACGTGGCTATATTCCTACCGATAAATGGGGTCAAACAAATATTGATGGCTTTTTTGTGGCGGGAGATATTCGTGCCGGAATTAAAAATCAAGTATACACCGCCTGGGATTCTGCAGTTGATAGTGCCGATAATATTAATAGTAAACTTCGAAATGCTAGAAGGCCTAAACCTAGCTAGATAGGTTTGATGGTGAGGTTGCCCTCGCTAATCAGACGGGCACGGCAAGAGAGACGAATAGTCTTTCCCTTTAAAAATTCACTGCCTCTTTCTTCAGCTAGGCTTTCTGAAATGGTGTCGATGGTATTTTGCTCTATTAGGCTGGCGCTTTTTAAATGCTCCGCCCCCTCGAGCACTTCAATTTTACAGCTACCACAAGAGCCCGCTAGGCAGCCGTGGGGGAGTTTGGTTCCCTGATTATCGAGGGCGTCAAAAATCACCTCTTCCAACCTAATTTCAAACTCTTGATTCTCTTTTTCGTCGCTAAGTACTGACACAGTGGGCATATTTATTTGATCCTTGAAAGCCTATGATGCACCAAAATAAAATGGAGTTCTCCTATGTTAACCTTTGATAAGCTTTATTCGCAAGGACATGAGGAAGTTGTTTTTTTCAGCGACCCCTCTTGTAACCTCAAGGCCATTATTGCCATTCACGATACCACTCTCGGTCCCGCTCTCGGTGGAACCCGTATGTGGCCCTATAAAAGTGAAGATGAGGCTATCGAAGACGTTCTTCGATTATCGAGAGGAATGACTTATAAAGCAGCGGTCTCTGGCCTAAATTTAGGTGGCGGGAAAGCGGTTATTATTGGCGACCCTGAAAGGGATAAGTCAGAGGCGCTTTTTCGTTCATACGGACAATATCTAGAATCATTAAACGGCCGCTATATTACTGCCGAAGACGTAAATATCGGTGTTGAAGACATTGAACATGTTTTTACCGAAACTAATAATGTAACTGGCGTGGCAAAAATGCACGGCGGTTCAGGAAATCCTTCTCCCTACACGGCACATGGTGTTTTTAGAGGAATGGAAGCTTCCTGCCAGAAAGTTTTTGGCAGTCGCTCACTTAAAAACAAAGTCGTCGCCCTTCAAGGAGCTGGTTCAGTTGGCCGCTACTTAGGAGAACGCCTGCATAAAGAAGGCGCCAAGATTTTTCTCTCAGACATCAGTGAAAAAAATATTGAACTCTTTCGTGAAGTCGCTCCAGGTGTAGAACTGGTAGGGGTTGATGAAATTTACGATGTCGACTGCGATATCTATGCCCCTTGTGCATTAGGTGCAACAGTTAATGATCAAACCATAGGCCGGCTCAAATCAAAAATTGTCTGTGGTGCCGCCAATAATCAGCTAGCGGAAGACCGCCACGGCGATGAATTAAAAGAAAGAAATATTCTCTATGCCCCTGACTACTTAATCAATGCCGGTGGTCTGATGAATGTCAGTATCGAATTTGAAGGTTGGTCTGAAGATAAGGCGACTCGTATGGTGGACACAATCTACAATACGACTCTGAAGATTTATAAAATCGCTGACGAGCAGAATATCCCAGTCTACCAAGCGACAGATATTTTGGCAGAAAGCCGGATAGAATCGATCAAGAAAATAAAAGGTCATTATCTTGGCAACCTAGGGCACCGATTCCCAGGGCGTAAGAAGCGTTAATCATTAGCGAGAGGAATTAACTCGGGTATTGCCGGTAATTCGTGCTAGCTAGTAGTTGAAAATCAAAATATTTATAATAGAAGCATGATACGGGATAAAGCGACCCCTATTTTTGCCCTGCTCTTAACCCTCCTTATTCCATTGAAAGGGTTTTCCATTACATTTGAAGATGCGGTTTTTCCAGAGCTGGCCCCTAGTGGTCGGGCACTTGCCATGGGAAATGCCTATGTCGCCAAGGTCGATGACTCTTCAGCAGTATTCTATAACCCGGCCGGACTTGGCTCCGTTCGCCATAAGCACCTCCACCTTTCGAACTTTCACTTTGAAATGAATAAAGGCTGGATGAAGATGGGCACTAGCGGATCGATTGGAAATGCAGGTTCTAATTTTTCAAAAGGTTTTGACCTCGATGGCGCCCGCCAATTATTATTAGAGAATCGAGGAAGGGTTTCTCATAGTCGTTTCCACGCCCTCCCAAATTTTACTTCTCGCTTTTTTAGCGCCGGCTATCTCTATTCGAAAGTTACCAGGGCGACTATTAATTTTGGAACCAGCTCTCCTTTTGAATTTGCTGACCGCACCGATCACGGCCCTTACGGAGCACTTAACCTGTCACTTTTTGGCGGCATTATTAAAACTGGCGCTTCGGTTATTTTTCTTAATCGTAAGGAATTAGTGGGAACACAAACGGATGCCACGGCGACCTTTGAAAAAAATCAAGAATACAATAAGGGAAATATGCTGATGATCACGGCGGGTAGTAAAGTCACTCTGCCGATTGCATTCCTTCCGACTTTCGCGGCGACTCTTCACAATGCCAGTGATCAGGGCTTTTCAGGAGGAAGTGGATTGGGTGCTCCGGACCCTATAAAACAAACCCTCGATCTGGGTTTTTCCTTAACCCCTCAGATTGGTAAATTCCTACGGCTTCATCTTGAGGCCAATTACAAAGACATTGGAAATAAATTCAAAGATGTCGACGCCTCTCGAAAAATTTTGCTGGGGATGGAATTTGATATTGCCCGGACTTTCTTTTTTCGTTTCGGTTACGGAGATGGCTTTGGCTCTGGTGGTGTGGGTTTAAAAACCAAAGCACTTGAATTTGATCTGACTACCTATGCAGTGGACGCCGGTCCCGGCTTCAGAGATAAGGAAGACCGCCGCTTCTCCTTAACCCTTTCTAGCGGTTTCTAATTAATTTCGTCATACCCCACTAACTAGACTTGGCTTGCTGCGCAAGTTTTGGACAAATGCCTGGCCCAAAGGTACAGTTCCCCAATCTGAAAGGAATTACTAACGCGTCGCATATTAAAGAGGACTTTATGTTGAATAAGGGCAAGGGCTCCAAGAAAGGCCAGGATAAGAATATTGAAAAGAAACTCAGAATGGCCAAGCAGTACGGACTGTCAAAAGCTGATCTAGTAAGCCTTTTTAGAAATATCATCCTTTCGCGAAAATTAGATGATGCTGAAATCAATATGCGAAAACAAGGCAAGGCCTTCTTTCAGATTTCTGGCGCCGGACATGAAGGAATTCTTTCGGCCGCCGCAAAAGTACTCAAACCAAAACACGATTATTTTATTCCCTATTACCGAGACCGTGCCCTTTGTATCGGGCTTGGTGTTTCAGCTTATGAAATGCTCTGCCAGGCCAACGGAAATACCGGTGATACCGCCAGCCATGGCCGTCAAATGCCATCCCATTGGGGAAATTCCAAATTAAATATTATTAGTAAGTCTTCATGTACCGGGACTCAGTTTCTTCAGGCCTGCGGGATTGCAGAAGCAGGAAAATACCTATGCCAACTTAAAAAAGAAGGCATTGATACCATGGGAGTGCCTTTTCACGATGACGAAATTGTCTACGCCTCTTGTGGTGACGGAACAACTTCTCAAGGAGAATTTTGGGAAGGTCTGACTACTGCTTGTGTAAATGATTTACCAGTGCTGTATATGGTGGAAGACAATGGTTACGCCATTTCGGTACCCACTCATGTTCAAACTCCAGGGGGCTCTATTTCAGAAGCTCTTAAAAACTTTCCTGGATTAAAAATCTTTACTTGTAACGGTAGCTGTCCAATTGAAAGTTACGCCACTATGGTGGAAACCGCCAAATATATCCGCAGCACCCGTAAGCCGGCATTGGTTCACGCCTTAGTGACTCGACCCTATTCCCATTCTCTTTCGGATGATCAGAGTATGTACCGAACCAAGGAAGAGTTGGCGGCCGAACGTGAAGAAGATGTTTATAACTCTTACCCAAAACTTTTAGTTGAGGGTGGAGTGCTAGAGCAATCCGAAGTGGACGAACTTATTTCAAGCATTGATGTTGAAATTAGAACGGCGATGAAAAAGGCAATAGAGACTCCTTGGCCTGAAAAAAGCACCGCTACTGATCACCTCTATTCCAGTGATATCGATCTAACCAGTTCCGATTTTGAAACCAGTGCCAGTTTTAGCGGCAAAGATGATGTGCCAATGGCCGGATCTATTAATAAAGTATTGCGAGACGAGTTTTCTAAAAACCCGATGTTGCGGATGTTTGGTGAAGACGTGGCGGATTTTTCTGACCTTGATAAACTAGATAATCCAAACCTCAAAGGCAAAGGAGGGGTTTTTAAAGTTTCTTCCGGTGTCCAAAGAGTTTCTCAAGAGGGACAAGTTTATAATTCTCCTCTGGCAGAGGCCAATATTATAGGTCGTGCAATTGGCCAGGCGATGAGAGGTATTAAACCTGTCGTTGAAATCCAATTCTTTGATTATATTTGGACTGCCTATATGCAGATCAAAAATGAGATGGCGACAACTCGCTACCGTAGTGGCGGAGATTTTACCTGCCCTATGGTTATTCGTGTTCCCACCGGAGGTTACCTGCGCGGTGGTGCCATTTATCATTCCCAGTCTGGTGAAAGTTTCTTTTCTCACATACCCGGAATTCGAGTCGCCTTCCCTTCAAATGCTGAAGATGCAGCAGGCCTACTTAGAAGCGCCATTAGAGGCGACGATCCGGTTCTCTTTCTCGAGCATAAGCACCTTTACTACCAAGGCTATAACCGTACAGCCGAT
>JABGVH010000190.1 GCA_018646195.1 Halobacteriovoraceae bacterium | reverse complement strand
CTTTCTTTTAAATTTCGTTGTCATTGACTACCTCTATTATTGGAATCACCGCCTGATGCATAAAAAGCGCTGCTGGGATCTCCATAAGGTGCATCACACCTCTACTCAAATGGATGTATTTGCAACTTCTAGAAATACACTCTGGACTTCTTTTTTCTTTATCTATCTTTGGGGAAATGCCATTGGTGTTTTTCTCTTAAACGATGCCAAACCATTTATCCTCAGTGCTACCCTTACTGCTTGCTTGGACCTTTGGAGGCATTCAGAATTTCTCACAAATAACTTAAAAGTGAATAATTTTCTATCTCAAAAACTATTCCTAATGACTCCAAAAGATCATTCCTGGCATCACTCAAATTCCAGTCAGCAGGTAAATTCAAATTTTGGGGCCAACTTAAACATCTTCGATAAATTACATAAAACTTATTACAGCTCTGAGAACCACCCTATAGTATTGGGTCTTCCTCTTTCTATGAGTTTTGTAAAAAAAATATTATTCCCTTTTTAGGAGTTATGCTATGTCACCCATGAGTAAAGTAATGGCCTTTTTTCCTGCAAGCGTAGGTCTACTATTTTTGGCGGCTGTCACACATGCCTTGAAGAACCCCAGCTTCCTTAATGTACTTTTAGTTCCTGCCACGCTTTACCTCTATCCCCTATTAAGCTATAGAATCCATGATTTTTTCTTCCCTATCCGAGAGGGTAAGTACAACCTCTCTCTCAGTGAATATAACGCCTGGTGGGGAGGTCACCAAATTCAGCTAATTTACTACGCCTGTCCTTTTCTAGAAGCGATTTTGCGAACGGTCCCAGGAGCTTTTTCACTGTGGTTACGCGCCTGGGGAAGCTCTATTGGCAAGGATGTTTACTGGACTCCCAACGCCGAAATTGACGACCGCAGTCTGGTTAAGATTGGAGACGGAGTTGTTTTTGGACATAAAATTGAAATGATCTCCCACGTGATTGCACCAAAGGACGGAAAGCTATCGCTCTTATCCAAAGCAGTTGTAGTGGGAGACAAATGCTTTCTAGGTGCTGGCTCAAGATTCGGTCCAGGTGCTACCATCGAAGCGGGAACAGCACTTCCGATCCTATCTGACATCTATATCAATGAAGTCATTTCTCCTGATCATGACTTAAAATATGTCCATCCCCGCTTTGGAGCCAGGGATCTTAAAGAAAAAGAAAGCTCTCTTAGAAAGTCCTCTCCGGAGGTCACTTGCTAGTTTATCTACTGAGCCCAATTCTTAGGTCACTTGCAAAACTTGCAAGTTGGTCAACTTACAATAAGTTTAATCAAGGGCTCGCTAATCCCGAATACGCCCAAAGAGTCCTCTTTAGAAAGTTAATGAAGAGCTATAATGGCAGCAAGCTGGCCTTGAAATGCGGTCCGGTAAAAAGCTACGATGATTTTACAAAAAACCTACGCCCCATTGAATACGAGGAACTGAAGGACTCATTTCTTAGTACCGTGCCTTCAAGAATAAAGTTTTACGAGAAGACAAGTGGCAGCAGCGGCGCCTCAAAACTGATACCTTATACCAGTGACCTTTTAGGCAGCTTTTCAAGTCTCTTTAAAATTTGGGCCTTTGACTTGCTCGCTTACGGCCCACTCTTGAATCGAGGCCGTTTTTATTTCTCAATTTCCCCTCAGTTCGACAACGACAGTGGTTTAGAGGACGATTCAGATTATCTGGATAGTTTTTTTAAATGGCTTTTAAAACCTTTGATGGTTGGCAATAGTAAGCTTAAAAAATTAAAAAAGCCTCAGAATTTTAAAAAGGCACTTGCTCTATCGCTATTAGCAGAACCCAATCTTGAGGTAATTTCAGTCTGGAGTCCTAGCTATTTGACTGTTATCACGGATTACTGCCGTGCCGACTTAGAAAATCTAATCGCTGCTTTAAGGGTCGGCAGCATAAACTTAGAAGGTCAAAAGTTTACCTTTCCTGTAGCCGACGAAGAGAGAATAAAAACTATTCGGCAAATGGATTGGCAGGAGATTTTTCCTAAACTAAAACTAATTTCTACCTGGGGGAATGCCCATGCCAAGAAAGGATTCCAAGACCTAATCGAAATTTTTCCACAAGCATTTGTTCAAGCAAAAGGTCTACTTGCTACAGAGGCACCCTTAACCGTGCCGCTAATCAAATATGGTGCTCAAGCACCACTTATAAACGAAGTATTTTTTGAATTCATCTCCAAAGAGAATAAAATTCTCCTCTTACATCAACTAGAGCAGGCTCAAGTATACGAGGTGCTTATTACCCAAAAAGGTGGACTCTATCGCTACAAGCTAGGGGATTTAGTCAAGGTCACTGGAACTATTAAAAATACTCCTGCGCTGGAGTTCGTAGGAAAAAGTGGTCTAGTTAGTGATCTCGTAGGCGAAAAGTTAAATGAAATTTTCGTACAGGGTAAATTAGCAGCATTAGGGCTCAAAGGTGTGACTGCATTGATACCTGATTTAAATGGCTCCAAGTACTACCTACTATCCTCAGATATTTCAGTTACTCAAGTGACCACTCGTTTTGATGCCGAACTGATGGAATCCTTTCACTACACCAATGCAAGGAAGCTCGGCCAGCTCAACTGTGTTGAAGCACTTTACATCGAAGATTTAAGTAATCTACTTAATGAGTATCATCAAAAATTTAAAGGCATGAAATTAGGCGATATTAAACCCCAAAGTATTTATCATAAAGAGCATAATGGGGAGCTTTTCCAATTTTTAAGTAAGAGTCTATGAAATTAGACGTTCGAAGTAGTTGTCTTCCGTGGCGGTTAAAATCTTATTAAATTGAGTTGCAGCGCTAACACCTATTTCGCCGTTAAAGGCACAGTGGTCGTAGGCCAATCCAACCTTGAGAATTTTCTTTCCGTCTCGTTCAATCACATTACAGCTGCCTATAGTGAAGGCAGTAGGTCCATAGGCCATCATTGTCATATTGAGGCCAGGAGCATCTAAGTTCATTAGTGAACTGACAGAGACCGCCCCTCCTCCAAAGTTTTCATGAATCTTTGGAAAATTTTTGATCAACCAATGTATCGCCTTCAAGCGAAAGCGATTATAGAAATTATTTTTCTTCTTAAAAACGTATTTTCCTATACGCAGCTGGCTTACTTTCTGCCCCAAGGCATCCTTTATCTGCTCCTTAATGGTCTGTAGGGAGCTCTTATTGGCATTCTTGACCACGGTGGCGGCAATGAAAGAATGGCCCTCATTGCGAATCATAATTGGAAGATTTACTGAAATATAGGAGGGTTCCATAATCCGAAGGCCGTAGAAAGTTCTAAAAACTACTCGGTTTACCTCGGGAATCTCTTCCGCCAAGAGACCAGCTGCCTTGATCATTAAAGCAGTAATTGGCACCCCTTCCCCCAACTTTTGAAAATGGTTAGAAAGGCGCGAAATATCGATATCGAGGTTAAAGGGCAGGTGGAAATGATCTTTCTTGATTCTATCTAGCTGATAGACTAGAAACCATTCTTCTAATGTTGCTTGTCTGACCGACATGAACTCTCTCCCACTGTCTCTGTTAGGCCATTACCTGTCCATTTTGAGATAGGTAAATTATGAAGCATTTGGATCAGACGGGCAACGGATTCGTCACCCTTGATTAGATGGCCGGCCTGAAAGCGAATACCTGGGAATGCCTTTACATCTTCGTCTTTCAAAACCGTTAAAAGAAAAAGTGTCATTACTTTTAAAAAAAGTGTTTTAAAACCACCAAAGAATCCACGGAATTTTTTAGTTACAAGGAATATATCAACATCTGATACTCCGGATTGAAGTGGTGTGCCTCCCCAAAGAATATGAAAAGAAGGCAAATTAAAACCACGCCCTTTCCATTTTTGGGCGACGCCATAAGTAATCGAGGTGACACTTCCCCCTGAAAACTTAACTGAATAGCGGAACTTATCACCCATTAGGAAGCGACCGATCCTGGCCTTGACTCCCGTAGTCGGCAGCACACCTTCCAGATTCCAAACAAAGCAATTGGGTTCAGTCTCTACCGCTTCAAATTTAAAATCTATATCCAAATTGTGAACTGAGGCAAAGTGATTGAGGTCTATTCCAGAGGCCATTAATACATGGTGATGAGCAAAGAGCCTTCCTCTCCTAAGGTAGAGTGATGAAACTTGCTCTTCTTCTAGGGTTGGTGGCTGTGGCACAGGATGCGTCGCTGTGACTCCAGAGTAAACCCAAATGAAACCGTATTTTTCTTCAACAGGATAGCTATTAAGCACTACACCGACGGGGAGATTTTTCATGCAGGGAACTTGCGCCAAGTGCCCATCCCCAGAAAACTCCCAATGGTGGAAGAAACACTGCAGCCTATTCTTAACCACACGGCCATTGGAAAGTTCTGCCCCCATATGCGGACAGAAGGCATCGAGTGCCCTTACTTCACCATCAAACCCCCGGAAGATCACTAGTTGGTGCTCCAGGATCTTATATGTTTGGGTCTTGCCTTTTTTAAGTTTTTTAGAGGCGCCGACTGGGTACCAGCCCTCTGTTACAACTTTTGGGTTATTAAAGACTTTCGACTCTTTAAATGCTTGCGTTCCAAGGTTCTTATACCTGCTCATAACTTCTGCTCACTGGTTATTTCAGAAACAGCTGGGCCTTTTTTCATAACTTCTGCCGGTTGGGACCAAGCAGAGGGCCTTAATTGATTAATATAGTTAATATAGCGACTGATGGGTCGGTCCATTTTTAGCAAATTATTTGTCTGGAATCTAATATTTTCGTAAACCTCTCCGTCTTCACCTTGTAGCACCGAAAAGGCCATTTTGGTAAAGGTCAGTAGGAAGCGGCCATACAGCTTGCCCCAAAAACCTTTTCTCTTGCGAGTCAAATATATTGGTTGAACAAGAGTCTTGCCAGGGGAAACGGTTTGATAGCCAAAGATCATATGCAGCTCAGGAAGAATCTTAAATTTCCCAAACAGCGCAACTTCTTTTAAAACGCTAAGGGAGGCGACACAGCCATCGGCATAAGTCATTGAGTAGCAGTAATTATCTCCTACAAAAAATTTCGTCAGTTTCTCGATTAGTCTTTTTGAGGGAATCTTTCCTCTTAAAGTTACTTGAAATAGATTAGAGGAGGGCTCTTTAATCTCTAAGTCCATGTCCATATGAATTCCATGAACTGTACTTAAATGCTGAGGATCAATACCATTAATCATGGTGATGTGGTGATGACAGCTGCGGTGGTAACTTTTCCCGTGAAGCCAAGAGCTCTTCTCGCCTACTAGTTCAGGAACTTCAAGAACACCATCAATCGCCTTCTCATTAGGATGAACCCAGATAAATCCATAGGCTTCACGGACTCGGTAATGTTTTAATTTTGCCCGACTTGGAATTTTTTCCTGGCAAGGAATAGCAGTGCAGTCTCCGTTTCGATCAAATTTCCAATGGTGAAAGAAGCAACGTAGCTGCTCCCCCTCGACTTTGCCAATTCCTAGGTCAACCCCCATATGCGGGCAAAAACCGTCAAGAGCGCTGACTAGCCCACTTTTACCTCTGAAGACTACAAGGTGCTGGCCAGCAATTTGAACCGAACGTACCTGTTCTTTCTTTAGCCTTGAGCTCTCAAGAGCTATGTACCAGCCGTCCGGAATTAAATCCCAACGGTTGAAAATCCTATGAGTTTCTCTAGGTTGAGTTTGAAGATTGAATTCATCAGAAGTTCTCAAGCCCCAACCTCCTCTAACTCAAAAGCTTCTTTTGTAAATGGATATTTCTCGACGAACTTGCCCAATACTTTGGGATAAAATCCAAAGAAGGTCCAATAATTTATTTTAATGACAAGCCAGGTTGTTAAGTGAAAATTCCGCATTTCCGAACGGCCCTTAGAACCATCGTAATAAAGGTGCGAAAGAACTCCGAAGCCATAGAAGAAAAAGACTCCAAGCAGGTAGAAGAGAACGGACCAAGAATTCCAAAAATAAAATAGCAATAGAAACATTGGAGTGCCGATGATCATTCCCAGGCAATGCCAAAAACGCTGAACCGGATCAATATGAGAAAAGAAAAACCAATCTTGGTAGGTCTCAAATCTTTCAGGAGGGTGGGCAAGCATCCGGGCAGAATTGCGATCTCGATCGCTAGTAGCAAGACGCCATTTTTTTGAAGTAACGATATATTCCGGGAGCGACGATTGTTCCATTGCTTAAACAGCCCTCGCCATTTCGCTATAACTAAAAGGCTTCAACTTATCCGACTCAAGATAATCGACCATATCGTTACAGCCTGCTTTTAACATTAGGCGTTTTAATATTTCTAATTTATAAGCGGTTGTTTCATAGGCACCTATTTGCTCTAGGATAGTAATTTTTTGCGCTTGGGAAAGATGCCCCTTGGCATTTTCTATCGCCTGAAGAACCGCCACAGGCCCTACTTGCACCATTTGAAAAAAAGATTTTAAGGTGTCTAAGATAAAGTTTTTTTCCGTTAGCGTGACATCCTTTTTATTAAATAAGACTAACCCGCTACCATGATGTGAGGCCTCGTCTTTTAATATTTGCCCCAAAAGAGAAATAAGACTGGTATTGGTGCATTCGCTGGCCATCTTTTGATAGTGCTCGAGCCCCCAGCCTTCTAGTAAAATTTGTACAATGAAAATAAGAGGACGTTTTGCCCCCACTTCAATTAAATTCTCGAGTAATTTAACAAATGCATTCTGCTCTATCCCAATTGGGTGGTAGCCCAAGATTTCTTCGAGGTAATGAAAATGCTGGGCCTCTTCACTTACGAAAGTAGCATAAAATTTTCGTTCCTCTAGGCTATCTCCCAGAACTATCATTTTGCCACCATAGGCCATTCCAGCTTTCTCGATATGATAGGCTTCTTCTAGGCGACTGAGGGCACATTTTTTTAAAATCTCTTTTTGTATTTCAAATTGGGAACCCTTGAAAATATCGACTTTATCGAGTCCATAAGAATTTGAAGTCCAAAGACTCTCAAGTTCAAGTTCGCTGACCTCAAGCTCTCGGGTGAATTTCTTTTGAAGCAAACCTTTCAATGCTCCTTTTTCACCTACTGCTTGCAGATCTACTTTAAAGTTTTCTAGCATTTCTCACTCCTTGAGAATTATGCCCCTTTAAGCAATGACTTAAATCCTTTGCTCATGAAAAAATGATACCAAGATTCTGGTAGTATTTTTTGCATAAGTCCTGTTGCACGGGCATCATTCCCTATCAATACTCGACGGGGAAGTTGATTTTTTTTGGCCAACTTTAAGGCCAATTGTGAAATATTTCTTGAGCTTGGGGCATTTTTTCTTAGTGAAAGTCTTTCCATTAGACCCACTAAACCCCTTGTTTCATTTTTATAAAGAGAATTCTCATGGTGGCTTTTCTCGCCCCAAACCACCGCCTTAACAAATCCTGTCCGGTGTCCACCTGGCTCTATGCTGGTAATCTGAACCCCTTGCGCTTTAAGCTCGTAATAGAGTCCCTCAGTAAGTCCTTCAATGGCGTATTTTGAGGCGGAATAAATAGACCCAAGAGGCATCGAAAAGCGCCCCATGACCGAAGAAATATTAATTATTTTACCTTTCCGTCTTCTAAGAAAAGGTAAGAGCTCTTGGATAAGAAAAGTGGCTCCGAAGAAGTTAACCTCAAACTGATCTCTAATCTGATTCTCTGTTACGTCTTCTAAAGCGCCATAAACTCCATAACCAGCGTTATTAATCAGGAGGTCAAGCTCTCCTGCTAATTCAGCTTCAATATACTCAGCTATCTTCCTCTGATCTTCTCTAACTGTTACGTCCAGGTTTTTAATAACTAAGTTGTCATTAGGTAAAAACTCCTGAAACAGCTCTTTGCGTTCAGACGCATTTCTAAGAGTTGCGATCACCCTATAGTCAGAATTGAGAAAGTCCCGCACCATGTCCAGTCCAAAACCAGAGGAGGAGCCTGTTATCAATACTGTCTTCATTTACTTCCCATTTTATTCTGCTCTCGTGAAGGCAGTGAATTCCCTCTCGTATTTGCGAATACTTTTTTTAATTTTTTTAAAATAAATTTATATTTATAGTAAAAAGGCATGCTTAAAGTCATCTCGGCAATACAGGCCAATTCAGAGCCTTGCTCCCACGCCGGGTTAGTTTCTGCAAAGAATTTTATCCGGCGATTTTTTAGTAGCAACTCTTTTGAAATGGGAGTGATCTCCTGCTTGAGGCAGTCCTTATCAACTACTTTAGAAAAAGAAATAACACCTTTTGCAGCGTCATAACTGTCCGGATAAAGAGTTTCCGAAAAAATATCTATTACTTTTTTCTCAAAAGTAGGAGTGTCTTTTTCATGCCGCGGATAGTGACCAGAAAAATTATTGGCCATTAGTAGGTAAGTTTTATAGCCCTTAGATATTAAAAACCAGTAAAGAGGCTTGAAAGGACGCTTTAATTTTTCTTTGAAGAGGTAAATTAGAAAAGCGATTCCCAATGTCCCCTGCCCCCAATATTCTTTTTCGATTATAGTATCGCCACTAAACATACCGCGAACAATTTTATCCTCTACTAAACATTCGAGACGAACCAATGTGGAAAAGCCCTTTATCTGCCGATCCTGAGAATCCTTTAAAAGAAAAACCACATCTTTTTTCAGAAGGTCAGATTCAAATTGATCAATTTCGACATTATTATAGTATTTAGAAAAGACTCCAAACATTACCTGGCGGTCTTTTTCAGTAAGTCGATCAATTCTAACGGTTTCAGCGAAAAGCTTTCGTGGGGCAGTCATAAGCGGTTCTCTCACATCCTGTGAATGAAAAGCCGGACTTTTCACTCAGTTATTTTCTCTTGGAAATTTTACCAACTGAATAAGCTTAGCACTAGGGGATAAATTTAACCGAGTATTACTCTTCTGACTAAACTACTCGGACTTTCCGGGGCCAAAGTATTGAAATAGGGCCGGCAGCAAAAGGAAGTCTGCCAGCAACGCCAAAATAAGTGCGCCCATCACAAAACCTCCGATCTGAATAAAGAGTTTTAAGTCCGCCAAGAAGAAACAAGGAAAGCTTAAAACAAAAACTAAGGTGGTTCCCAAGAGGGCGGAAGAGGTCTGGGTAAAGGCCAGGTTTAAGCTTGTCTGGTGGCCCTTTCCCTCCTTTAGGTTTTTCTGGAAGGTCCAAAGAAAGTGAATTGTATCGTCAACTGCAATTGCAAATGAGATACATACTAAGATCACTAGATTTCCCTCGATAGAAAGCCCAAAGAGCCCCATCAAACCAGCGATAAAAAGCAGTGGATAAAGATTGGGTAACATCGCTAAGGCCGCCCACTTGAAGGACTTAAAAATCAGTAAGAAAATAAAAAAGATTATGACAAAACTAATTCCAAATGAGACTAAGAAGTTTCCTATTATTTTTTCAAGTAAAGTTGTTCTTATTGTGACGAAACCCATTGGCCGAATTGAGAGATTAGAAAATTCTTCGCGACTAGAGAGACCCTTAATAGCATCTAAGACGGCCCTCAGATCTTTTGAGGAGGTCGTCTTCAAAAATACCGTAGACTTGACCTCATTTGCTTCCAAGTTATAGAAAGATTTAAAGAGCTGGTAATTATTTAAGAGATTAAAAATACTATCGACTCTTTTTTCAATCTCAGAAGAGGCTTCAGTTTTAGCCCCTCCGAGTGAGACAACTTTTTCAATGTACTGGTAAATCGAACTGAACGATTTAATGAAGGTGACGTCGGGAATTTTTATCAATTCCTCTTCGAGCGACTTCAGCTTTTTCCTATTTTCAAGATTTAAAACCCTATCTTTGGTATTGATAATCAAATCGATCGAGCCTAAGTAATTCATTCTCTTTTCGAAAACTTTTACCGCCTTTGACAGAGGATGACTGGCATAAAATTTATTGTAAAAATCATCATCTATTTTTAATTGAGTCGCTCCATAGATCAGTGGAAAAAGAGAAATAATAAATAGGTAAAAAATTCTCTTTGGATGATTGATAAAATAATTCATAACTTTATCTATTTTAAATTTCGGTATTTCGCGAGCAAGCTTCACTTCAAATTTAAATAGCTCCAAGATAGCAGGCAGCAGATAAAAAGTAAGAACAAAACATAAGAGAGAGCCGAAAGTGCAATAGATACCAAAAAACATCACTGGTGCCATCTCGTTTCCAATCAGAGAGGCGAAGCCAATTGCGGTTGTCACTGAAGTCAAGAGACAAGGCCAAAAGACCTTTTCCTTAGTCAATTTTATTTTTTCTAAAACGGATCCACTTTGAAATTTAAGGTAATTTGAGAAGAAGTGGATAAGGTCTGAAGTTGATACTATTAAGACAAAAAATAAGGCCATTCCACTGTAGGGATTAATACCTTTCTCACAGATGATTATAAGAATCATAGTCCCCGCGTAACCAATAAACATCACGAAGAAAAACCAAAAAAGAACATAGAAGGATTTAAATAAGAGATAAATTAATGCCGCCAAAAGTAGCATTAATAAAGGTGTTATGACTTGTTGATTGCGTATCATCTCTTGTAAAAAGTGATACTTAACCGCTTTCGTTCCTAGGAAGTGAAATTGAATATTCTCATTCTGACTACGTAGCTTATCGATATAGCTAAATAGTTCAGTAAGCAGTTTTTTTTCGAGCTTACCGCTTACAATATCAGTTAGCCGCACTGAAATTAAGAAATTATCTTTCTCACCATCAGAAAAAGTATGATACCAGTGCGGATATTCAAGCTGCTTTTGCCCTTCCTCACGCCATTTTTTATCTGCTATAAATCCTTGCATGCTGAAAGTATTTTTCGAGAAAGTCATATATTCGGCGTTTTCAAATGAAGTGACACTCTTAACTCCGCGATAGTTTCCAAACTCTCGCCTTATTTCTCGACCGAGACTCGAAATCTCCCCTGCAGTGAAGACACTTTTCTCTTTAACAACTAATAGGTAGAGATCATTTTCATCATTGTATTTCTTCTCATATTTCTCATAGGCAAGGCGGACTGGATGATCCGCTCTTAGTAAATAAGTCACTTTATGGGGGTGAGTTTTAGTAGAGAGGTAAACTGAAAGCAAAATGATCAGACTTCCACTCGCTAAAATAAGAATTTTGAGTAACCAATTGGAAATTTTCATAAGCCATTGGATTGTAGCAAACTCAAGCAACCCTTATCAATTGAACAAGTAAAACAGTCTGGAATTATTCAATCTATTTCCCCATACCCAAGGCCTAGCTTCTTAGCTATACTTTAGCTGTTCATTGTCTTTAGTGAGAGGAGCCCTTATATGAACCTTAGAATTAGCACAAGCCTATTTGTAATCATCCTTTTTAGTCTTTTTAGCTGCACTAAAAATGCACCTGAGAAAACTTCTTATAAAGGTGAAAGCGCCAGTCGATCGACCGCCTCAACAGTCAACAAGTCTGATCATCAGATTATTGAGGAAGTTAACCAGGGGATTGTCGCCATAAAGGCAAAAGAAGAAATCAATGACAAAATTGATGCTGTTTTGGATATGGCAAAGGCCGCTGGTAATGAGAAGAAACTAGTCCTTCAGCTTTATGCGGCAGTACTAGCGCCTGCTCAACTACTAGAAGGAATGGTCTGGAGACTGCGGGGAGTGATTGAAAAATCAGGTCTACTGCATTTGAACGCCGTCGATACTATCAAGGGAATCTATTATAAAGGTTATATGGTTGGCGATCACATAAAATCCGCCGTCCGCTACTTAGTAGAACCTAAAATGGATTCTAAGGAATTTGAATCAGTAGCACAGGTTCAGGATTTTTTCTACGATATCGCAAATCCTATAGTTGAAAATAGTCTTAAAAAAATTCAATTTGTAATAGCAAATGCTAGCCCAAATTTTAATTTTGAATTCGATGGTTACTTAATCTCAGGTAAGCATTCAGAACGTGATAAAAGTGGAAGTGTGACTGGAGAAACAAAGTTAGTCTCAGAGAAAAATCGTTTCTATAAAGTCATAAGACCGCACCTTTTCTATGCTGAATCTATGACGGAAAGAATTCTTGGAACTATTTCCTATGCAGCAAATTATAATGCTGAAGCGGCAACCACATTTGTAAATAAAATGTTAAAGAAGACAGCTCTCAATCAGCTGGCCACTAAACGACCAAAGTTCATGACTCCCAAAGAAGCGCTCGAAGTTTTGGAAGGTGGATGGAAGAACATGAAAAAAGGCGAGCGCTTCCATCGCCACTACCGTGCATTTCTAAAAAAGAGGAAACGCTTTTCAGTCGCGCAGGTGGAAGAGAACTTAGATCGTTCCTTTCATCACTTTTATAGATCGACCAAGACCGAGCTACAAGCTTATAACGGCTCCATCTCAGAGTCAGATCATAGCAAAGGAAGTGCCTATATCGTCGATCCAAACTGGCTAAAACTTAGAACTGAAAAAACAAGGCAACGACTTTCTGAACGCATCACTCTTTACGAGTACGGGATGAAGGGAAAATCTATTGGTTTTCAAAGTCTAGTAACCGGTAAAATGATTAATAGCGGCGAGAGCTTCCCTATTACCAGTGACGTTACTGGTGAGCAGGTCAAAGTCAATCTCAAGGCGCTCTTCCGTTACCAGAAAGACCTTAAGTACTTCCTACCAACTCATTTCAAAGGTAAAGTCAGAGGGGCCTATACAAAGAGAACCAATAAGAAAGCGGTTAAGAAATTTGGCAAAAAGGTATGGCAATGGCACTACACTTACGGAAAGCCACTTCAATGGCCAGATCCTACTTTTGGGAACTTCCTACCAGACAACACAAATGAGAATATCTTTACCACTATGAGGATTCTTAAGCAGACCATGTCTGTGGCACCTTATATTGGCTATCTTCCTGTTCCCTAAACCATTTAAAAAAGCTATATAGTAAAGGCTGCGCTTAAAGCGTGGCCTTTTTTTTAGGAGATATATGTCCCAATCGATGTGGGGAAATTCCGAAACACAGTACTTCTTTGGGTTAGGTCCCGATCAAGTTCTAGATGCTATTGACCTTTTAGGCTTTAAGACAACTGGTCGCTGCCTAACTTTAAATAGTATGGAAAATCGAGTTTATGAAATTGAGTTAGAAGATTCAATTGGCGACCCAAACAATCCCAGCGATCAATTTGTGGTGGCCAAATTTTATAGACCAGGGCGCTGGTCGAAAGAGCAGATTCTTGAAGAGCATGGTTTCCTCTTTGATTTAATCGAAAATGAAATCCCTGCCATTGCTCCCCTTAAAGTAAAAGGAGAGAGCCTGCATTGGTTGGAAGACGGTCAGCTGTGGTACACGCTCTTTCCTAGACGTGGAGGCAGGAATCCTGACGAAATGAACGAGGAACAGACGGAACAATTGGGGCGCCTATTAGGACGAATGCACTTAGTTGGAAAATCAAAGACGGCCTCTCATCGCCTTTCTTTAACTCCGCAAGTTTATGGTGAGCTAAACTTGAATTACCTTCTGGAAGCGCAATGTATTCCAGGGCATATCGAAGACGACTATAAGAAACAGGCCCAGCAGATCATTCAGCATATCATTCCCCTTTTTGAAGGGGTCACCACCCAAAGAATTCATGGTGACTGTCATTGGGGAAATATTCTCTGGCATCATCAAAATGGTCCTTCCTTTTTGGATTTTGACGATATGGTGGTCGGACCTGCTGTACAAGATATTTGGCTAATTATTGCCGGTAGGGATCAGGAAGCAAGGATTCAAAGAGAGATTCTAATCGAAGGCTATAATACAATGAATAGCTTCGATCGCAGGCAGCTCATTTTAATTGAACCCTTGAGGACATTGCGATTTATACATTTTAGCGCTTGGATATCTAGGCGTTGGGAAGACCCGTCCTTTAAAAATGCCTTTCCCCAATTCGATTCTGAGCATTATTGGCAAATACAACTTAAAGATTTACAAGAGCAATGGTTATTAATTAAGGATGCTGAACATTATTAGGCATTTTCTTCGGCAGTGTGAATACATTCCATGCAGACAATGGCCTCTGGAACCGTCTTTAAGCGCTTGAGACCGATTTCTTCTCCGCATTCCTGGCATTCTCCAAATTCCTCACTATCTATATTATTTTGGGCGTGATGAAGTTTTTCTAAACGCAATTCAGCTTGGTGAAGGGCGGCTTCATTGACACTTTTTTCATTGATTGCTTCCATTCTTGTCAGTCGACCGATTGCGGGATCTGGAGGAATTGGTTTGGTTAGCTCTTTGAGTCGAACAATATCACTGTCTAATTTTGTAACGGAATCAGAAATAATTTTTCGTAATTCTTCTCTTTCGCTGGTCTTCATACTTTCCCAAATCTTTCGCTGAAATTATTAAATTTCTCAATGTCTAAGGAGTCTCGTCCCTCTATAAACAATTTTAAACTAGGAATTGAATCATTGCCCCAAAAAAGTTCGTTATTTACAAAAAAAGCTGGCAACCCAAAAACGCCCTTCGATAAGGCATCTTTAACATTGTCTTTAAGCTGTCTACGGACCTCTTTCTGACCTATATCTTCAAGCCATTTTTCGCCTGGATGCCCGGCATCATTGAGTATCTTACTCAATTCAGAGGGTTCTGAAATATCTTTCCCCTTGCCCCAAGAGTTTAGAAAGAGAAGCTCGATAACTTCACTTTGTTGCGCTCCAGACAGGCTAGAGAGCGCCAAGCGCAGCGGGTAGAGCGAATTAAAGGGTAGGACCGCCGGAACCTCGAAAGAAAAGTCATGCTGTTTGCTAAATCGATCACAATCCTTAAAAAGGTAGTCTCTCTTAGATGCGATCTCCGCTGGGCCTTTGGTCTCGTAGTGCTGGATAATACTTCCCAGAACTACCGGCTTGTAGTCCCAACGGTATCCATTTTTTTCCAGGTAGGAATCAGAATCTCTCACCCATTGCCAAGATAAATAGGAATAAGGTGAGAGGAAATCAAAATAATATTCAATCGTTTTCAAGGTATCCCTAAAGTAAGTTGAAGAGCTCACTCTGTGATAACTTAGGATGATAAGGATTTTCAAGTCCTTTTAATTTTTCTTCCGAAGCCTGCTCGATTCCGCTAGCACCATATATATAGGTGGCAAAATCTTCTTTGAGGCTGGTGTTGAAATACTGCTCAAGAGCTTTTTCAAACTCTCCAGTTAAGAAGGGATCAAACAATCTGGTGTCCTTGAATTCCTTCAAAAATTTCTTCAAGCCCCCTTGATTCTCAAACTTCCCGTCTAGGTAGGCCATGAATTTGGCACCAGAAGAATAGGCCGCGCGGTCAGTCGTCCGGCGATAGATACTATGTCCTGCCATTCGGGTTCGGTTAAGTCGAGAGCGATTGGCCTGGGGATATCCGTCATCTCTCCAACTGGCGATGGCCTCATCAACCCATCCAGCATTGCCTCTAGCAGGCATAATTCCCCGTGCAAAATAACTATGAGTCAGTTCGTGACTAAGGGCCCAAAGGCTAGTCATAGTGGCACCACAGTACTCCATTCCTCCGCTGCCTGCACCGTAAATGACAATCTTCTGATGGGGAAAGGGACCGTAATCGGCTTCCAACTCTCTTAGAGTCGAAAGGGTTTTCTTTTTGAATGAAGAGAGGTTGCTACTGCTTGAATAAATCTCAATTGGAAGTTTTCGTCCATCAATAGAAGTGAAGACCGTCTTCAATTCTTTAAAGGCCCCGACTGGAGTCAGGTGAAAGAAAAAACTACTGGCGGTGAAGTAATCAGGAGTCACGACCTCAAAATTGTTGCGGCTTAATTCTGTAACAGAACCATTGCTATAAATACGGTGTTCGAGATCACTTCCGACAACCGATATTTTTAATTCCATTTTGTATTGGTCAAACTCTAAGTTAGTAGGAAGGTATTGCTCCAAATAACGTCTATCGGAGAGATCGCTCATCCAATAGGCTGACTTAACACTTTTGCCTGAACTAAAAGAAACATTTTTAGAAAGGGAGTTTTCTATCACCATTGTATGCTTGCCAGTAGCTACCGCCTTTTTTATATAGCGAACTTTACTGGCGCTATCAGGAAGGGTCAGCGAGGCACTCGAAACAAGCTCTCCATCTAACCAAATTTTTGAGATTTCCGGAACTAGGTCAAAAATGGGAAACCCAGCATCGACTACATTAAACTGAACTTCAGTTCTAGCACTGGCGCTTCTTGTTTTGACATTATAGGAAACGCTATAGGTCGCTTTAGTAAAGTCTACAAAAACGGCTTTGCCTTCTCCCCGGCTCAAATTAAAAGCTGGCGGTGCTTTATCTGTACCAGCAGACAATGCCTGGCCGGAAAATAATAATGAGAGTAGTAAAAAAATACGCGACATGAGAACTCCTTCCTTAGAGTAAGAATAAATCGATAGAACGCCTTTATTTTAGTGAAGAAAAGATCAAACGTCTGAGGGTGTAAGACTTTAATACCATACTGGAACACTCTGCTCGGTCTTACCTGCAACAAGCTGCCCATTGTTCACAAGCTTAAGAAGTTTTAAAATAAGAATAAGCTTTTAGTTAGGAATATCCATGGGTTATTTACCACTTCGCATTTCAACAGTCCCGCCAGACCGCCAATTAACTTTTGATCTCTATATTAATTTTAAAGAACAGTACTTAAAATTGGCCGACAGTGGCAGTGCTATCGATCATGAGAAATTAGAAAAATTAAAATCTCAAAATGTGGCGCGCTTTTATATTGTTGAAGAAGACTCAATGGCCTATCAGAAATTTGTCGACGATGCAGTAAACGATACTATCGACGATCCCAATATTCCCCTCGATGAGAAAGTGGAACTAGTCGAAGGAGTTGCCGAGACAGCAGCTGAGGAAATGCAGAAAAACCCTGAAAACCAGACCAACTTTATCCGCTCTCAAAAGGCCGCCAATAATCTTGTCCACATCATTCAAGAAAATCCTGCTGCCCTTAAAAAAATCTATGGTAAAAAAGCGGCCAAAAGTGAAGAGATTATCCAGCATAGTCTCAATGTCTGTGCCCTCGCAACTAAATTAGCGACTCTCTTGCAGCACTCAAAACAAGACGTAGACGACCTGGGCACGGCGGCGTTGATCCATGATGTGGGGCTTAACAAACTTGCCAAGAAAGACCATGGTCTTTTTAAGAAACTTAAAAATGAATTCAACTCCGACGAGAAGAGGGCCTATAATTTACACGCTAACGACTCGGCCGATATGTTAGCAGAGAAACCTTATGTTAATCATAATGTCTGTGAACTTATTAGAAACCATGAAGAGAACTTAAAGGGAACAGGCCCCAATAAGAAGAAAAAGCTTACCCAGCTGGAAGAAATCTTGGCCTTGGTTAACGCCTACGATAAGCGACTCTTAAATACCGCTGATGCCACCCCTAGCGAAGTTTTAAAGCGAATGCAAATTGATGAAATGGGCAGTTATAGCTTAAACTTAATGAATAAGTTTATGGAAGTTCTCAAATCGGAAGGTTTAGTTGAATAAATTATTTTTAATATTAATTCTTTTAACCTGCTCTCTCTCTTGCCAGAAAAAAAATTATACTAAAGAAGACTGTGAAATACTCTCAATGAAGGCCTATAAGAGCCTGCCCAAAGAAGCTCACCTTTTTAAAAAGTTCTGTGGCGGTAAAAAGCTTCATTACACCAAGCGTCTCTGCCAAACTGCTCTCCAAGACCTAATAGTCAAAGTTCCTGAAAAAGAACTTAAAAAACGCCATGGCAGCCAGATAATGCACTGCTTTAGTCAGAATGATTTGAAAAAATTCTTATTTCGCCCTTCGAAAAGCAAGGACTAGAGTCTGCTTACTTCATATTAAAGAAAATAAATGCACTGGCCAAGACTGTAATCAAGCCGACTAGGTAAAGCTGAACCCGACCGCTTTTTCGCTCAGTCTCACTGTATTCTGCCTTGGTATCTTGAATAGACCTTTTTTGACGCTTCTTCTCTTCGCGTTTTAGATCTTTCTTCCGTTTCCTGTCGTCCTTTGAACCCATAGTATTTCCTCTCGTTAGAATTATTCTAAGACGCTGCCTCTATAACTGTCAAAAATACTGACAGGATGCCAGTCCCCTCGTTAAAATACCGTTGTGGAGCCACCCTTTGATTTCTAAGTCGCGATTAAATCGTATCATTACACTTGCCTTGCCGATTATAGGAGGCATGGTGTCGCAAAATGTCTTGAACTTGGTCGATACGGCAATGGTTGGGACTCTTGGAGATGCCGCCCTTGCGGCAGTTGGCATGGGCTCCTTTGCAAATTTTTTCTGCCAGGCACTCATTCTCGGAATTTCTACCGGAGTCCAAGCGACTTCCTCTCGACGAAAAGGGGAAGGGAAGATTGATTTAATGGCGACTCCACTAAACACTGGACTAGTCATTGTCTTAGTCTGTGGCGCCTTACTTACTTTAGTCCTCTACCAAGTCATTCCGTTTCTCTATCCCTTCCTCAATTCGGATCCCAATGTGGTGGCCTTTGGCGCCCCCTATTTGCAAATTAGGGTGCTGGCGATTGTATTTGTAGGAATGAATTTTGCTTTTCGTGGCTACTTTAATGGCGTTGACCTGCCTAAAGTTTATATGGCGACTCTAATCACGATGCATATTTCAAATTTGCTACTTAACTACCTTTTGATTTTTGGAAACTTTGGTTTTCCCAAATTGGGAGTTAGCGGCGCCGCCCTCGGAACAACTTTGGCGACCGCTTTTGGCTCTCTGGTTTATTTTTTCTACGCCTTAAAGCTGGCGCGCAAAAATGGTTTTTTGAAAGAGCTGCCAACTATTAAAGAAATTACCTCGATGATTAAACTCTCGCTTCCCTCTGGTATCCAGCAGATGTTTTTTGCGGCTGGATTTACTGCCCTCTACTGGATCATAGGTCAAATTGGAACCAGAGAACTGGCGGCCAGTAATGTGCTTGTTAACTTAATTTTAATTTGCGTGCTGCCGGGGCTAGGGCTGGGAATCGCCTCGGCTTCCCTAGTAGGACAGGCCTTGGGTAATGGAAATCCAGATGATGCCGAAGCCTGGGCCTGGGATGTCGTCAAAGTAGGGGGGGCCTTTCTTGCGGTGGCCTCACTGCCGCTTATCCTTCCTCCGCAACTTTTACTTGCTATCTTTATTCACGACCCGATAACTCTTGAACTCGCCACTCTACCCGTTAGGGTCGCTGGAGCAACTATCTGCATCGACGCTGCAGGATTAATTCTTCTCAACTCCCTGGCAGGGGCCGGCGACACAAAAACGGTAATGTTTGTCTCAATTTTTTTACAATGGTTTCTCTTTCTACCACTCGCCTATTTACTTGGTCCCTTTTTGGGAGGAAGCCTGCTGACTATTTGGGTGCTACACGTTGGCTATCGTTCCCTTCAGGCCTTAATTTTTGGAATTTTGTGGAAGCGAGGAAAGTGGAAAGGAATTAGTGTTTAGATGGAAGTCGCATTACTGCTTTTTGGACTCTCCCTCTGCTTATTGATCCTTGGCTTCATCCTCTATATTTTTGGAAAGTGGCTTGAGCGTTACCGGCTCTTAAAGATCCAGCCTCCTCCCCATTGGATTGAAATATTAAAGAATCATTTTCCAGGCTTTAAGCAATTAGAGTTGGCCAAGCAACAGGAAGTCACCACCGCGCTACAAATATATATGGCAGAAAAAGATTTTCTAGGTTTTTCAGGAATCAGTGTGACCGACGAAATGAGAGTCCTGCTCTCGATGCAGCTAATAATCAGGACTGGTGGTAAGAACCTTTTTCTCGACCGTCTTAAAGAAATTCAGATATATCCTAGCTCCGAAGTGCCACCACTAAAATTGCGACCGAGGGCCATCTGCATGGGTTATTCACTGCCTCTTTATCCAAATAATGAAGAACTAGCGCGCTATTTTAACTAAGACTTGTTTTGCCACCCATTAGTGGTTGCAATGCTTTTGGTAGCCCGATTGTTCCGTCACTTTTTTGATGGCACTCGAGTAGGCTGACCAGCACACGTGGAGTGGCAATGGCGGTATTATTGAGGGTATGGCAGAATTTAACCGAACCTTCGCTATCGCGATAGCGAGTGTTGGTACGACGAGTTTGCCAGTCATGTAATGAAGAACAACTATGTGTTTCACGGTATTTACTTTCGCTTGGAACCCAGCATTCGACATCGTACATGCGAACTTTTCCGTCTCCCATATCTCCGGTGCAACATTCTACTACGCGGTAGGGAAGCTCAAGTCCTTCAACAATTTCAATAGAAGTTTCTAATAATTTGTCATGCCACATTTTTGATTCGGCTTCATCATTTTTACAAATTATATACTGTTCCACTTTCATGAACTGATGAACTCGAATCAATCCTCTAACATCTCGACCGTAGCTACCGGCTTCACTTCTAAAACAAGTGGAATATCCAGCGTAAAGAATTGGCAGGTCACTTTCAGAAAAAATTTCTCCAGCGTGCAGACTATTGGCCTGCACCTCAGCAGTTCCTGACAGGTGCAAATCGTGCTCAGGAAGTTCATAGACTTGATCCCTTCCCTTTGGAAGATGGCCAGTTCCATAGAGCGCCTCTTCTCTAACAAAGGCAGGAAAAGAAACCAGGGTAAATCCTTTCTTTTGTAAAATCTCCATAGCATAGCGATGGACCGCCAGCTCCAAGAGGACCATATCATTTCGAAGAGAGTAACTCCGACTACCGCATACCTGGCTTACTTTTTCAAAGTCAGCCCATTGGTTTTTTTCTAAAATTTCAACATGATCTAATGGCTTAAAATCAAAATTTGGCAAGCTACCCGATTTTTTAATCTCTACGTTATCTTCCTCACTATTACCAAGAGGAGCATCTGCTGAGGGAATATTGGGGACCTGATACATTAGGTCTTTATAGGTTGCTTCTTTCTCGGCCAGAATAGGTTTTATGGCATCGACTTCATTTCCAATTTTTCTTCCCTCTTCAATCAAGGCGGGGCGCTCTTCTTTAGAGGCCTTTGGAATTTTTTTCGAGTGAGCATTTCTGGAGGCCTGCAATTCTTGTAATTGGGTTTTTAAGGCCACCACTTCTTTATCAACTGCCAAGAGGGCATCGAGGTCGAATTTAGCATTTTTAACTTCGATTGCCTTTCTCAGTACATCGGGGTTCTCTCGAATAAATTTAATATCCAACATGGGAAATCCTCACGGTTTAAAGAAGACTCAATGTATTATAAATAGGAGGGGAAATCAAGGCTCGGACTAAACTCCGTCTTCAGCTGAAAGGGTCTTAAAGGCCTGGCAAGTGACGTCAGTAATGACATGGGGCTCGCGGTAATTGCCAAATTTATCGACTTTGAGGCTCTCGACCATAACCTTGGCTTGCTTCAGCTTAATTCGAGTCTTTGAGTAACCGGAAAAAGTCAGCGTTACAGTATAGTTGCGGCGCTCACCTTTTTTGAAAAATGAGCTTCTATAGGTAGAGAAAGCATTTGAATGCTTAAAGACCATGATCATCTCACTATTCTTATTTTTTTGAAGAGAGACTGTCGCATCGTTATCTTGGCCAGCAAAATGGACATTACTTTTTAGTTCTACCGGTCCAAATTCCTTTGTGAAGTCCCAGGCGACAAAAGTCCCGCTATAATCAGCATTGGTATAACTAACGCTATCAAAAGAGCTCTCCCCTTTCTTATTCCTTCCCAGAAAATTGACCGACATCCGCTCGTAAACATATTCCTTATCATTGGCATGAACCAGGTCCATGCCTTTTTCAAAGCTAAAGTTACACTCGTTAACTGAGTAGCTTTGCTGGCCACCTTTCTCTAGCGCACCTAGAAAAAAGCCCTCTGCTTTTGCAGACTTTAGCCGCAGCCTTAAATCCTCAGATTGCTCCAATCTTGAGGGATTTACCGCACTTGGATAGCGCCCCATATTAATTTTAATATTGGGGTCCATGCAGGATGTGAATCCGGCCAGAATGGCCCCTAATAGCAGAATTTTTCTCACAATGGCGCTAACCTCTTTCAATATTTGTATCTTCTTCTTTTCGGCGTATTTTGGTATGACCTTTACTATGAACGGCAAGATACCCCTAAATTCAGCCAAAAATCGTCAAAAACCCTGGATTTTGGGCCTAACGCTGTCGCTAATGCTCCATTTACCGCTATTTATAGCTGAAATTCCCCAAGTCTCTTCCCATTGGGGTCAGAAAAGTGGTCGCTTCCAAGTTCAAATAATTTCTCATACTCCCGCAGATCCAATGCCTCCCGCCACCCCGGTCAAGCAAGTCGTCGAGGCCTTTGAGCCTAAAAAAACCCCTAAGAAAAGAGTAGAGCGAAAGGTTAGAAAAGCCGCCCCAACTACGTCAGTGGCGCAGACTCCCTACTCTGCCATCAGTCGTCCGGCCCCCGACTATCCTCGCTTGGCGAGAAGGAAAGGCTGGCAGGGGCTTGTCAAAGTTGGCTTTAAACTCAATCGAGCAGGACAAACGATTGAGCATACCGTCCTT
>JABGVH010000238.1 GCA_018646195.1 Halobacteriovoraceae bacterium | reverse complement strand
GATCGTTTAATAAAATTTATTCAAAACTAGAGGTCGACATTGACCTTTAATAAATTGAGCTGAACAAGAATTCGTTCAGCTTCCTTTTCCTTAAATGTCCTGCCTACTTCAACGCCATAGAAGCCAACGGTTAAGCGAAAGAGATAGAGGTCGATGGCGGCACCATAACTAACGTAACCACCATTCCAGCCGCCGTAAATTTTTAAGAAGGGAAGTCCCGCTCGTAATCCCAAGTGTAGCTTAGACATTGGGTGAAGGGGAGTATTTATAGGGTGAACGTCTGCGGCTAATGTGTAATCGAAAATTTTAAAATCTTGGGTCCAAGCCGAACCAAAATTGAGAGACATTTCTTGCTCCGCTATTTTTTGAGTCCCTTCGCTGCGGTTGAAGCGAGTATTGCCAATATCAAGTAGCGAGAGACCAAAATTCATATTTGAATTTCCCTTATAGAAAGTTTGCTCCATTCCGATATCGACTCCCCAGCCACTTCCCTTTGAAAAACCCATATTCTGTCTAATCTCCTTGTAGCTAGAAGAATCCGAAATGACTTCTAAAAGCTCTGTTCCAAAGAGATCAAATTCCCCAGAGAGCCCCTGGCGATTCATATTTTTTATGCCTACTCCCAAGGAAGTGCGAGGACCTGAGGTCTGCCTTTTTGCGCCCTTGTTTCCCGCTAAAATAAAGGAATAACCCATCACAAATCCACGATCCAATCGGTAGTCAATGTCGAGTGTAGGGTGAATGGCATTTTCAAGCGTCAGCGAGGTTTTCGAATTGATAAAAGCGGTCATTCCTAGATGGTGGAACTTTAATGTTGGTTGAGCGGCCAATCTCAAATAGAGTGGGATTCCTAGCACTTTATCTGCTATCTCTGCCGGTTCCTTGGGAAAATTGCTAAGGCGTTCCTCATACTTTAAGTAGTTAACTGATTCCACTGTTGGATTTAAAAGGTAGACGCTGACTCCATGATGGCGGCCAAGGGCGGCAGGATTATAAAAAAGAGTAGAGTCGTCATCGGCTACTGCGGTATAGGCATCTCCCATTAAGAGACCTTCAGCGCTTCGACCTAGGTAGAGAAATTCTATGGCATAAGAGTTATACCCAAGAAGAAAAGTGAATAGGATTAGTCCTAGGTATCTTATTGGTGCATCCTTTCAAAAAGCCAGGCGTAGTAAACTTCAATATCGGCAATGGGCAGACCTACGCAGCTCGATTGGGTTTTGGTAGCGGTGGTTCCACAAAGTGCTGCCGAAACATTTCCAAGGGCGACGTCGGTACAGACATCGGCGAATTTAGTCGCCAGGTCCCCGAGATCACCGGAGCTTCCACCGGTAAAAGAAACGTTTAAAACTATGTCGATAAAATTATTAAAGAGAACAATGCCTTGGCACTTGAGCGCGATATTCGCCTCAAGGTCCGGGTGTTGCTGGCCGGCGCCTGTACAGAGGCCTGTTTGTCCAGCTCCTACTGAGGCCAGGGCCAATGCGTTTCCAAGGTAATCGAGATAACAGGTACTGGCGCCAACTCCAGTTCCTTTTGCGCCAGCTGCTCCCGAATTGCCATAGAAATTAAAGAAGCGTCCCATTTGCACTATGATCATGTAGAGCGCTTGAACGTTCATATTATTGACTTCAGAAAAAGAAAATTCTCCTAGGCGGTTTTCGTGACTCGACTGGTTGATGTCTCCAGCAAATAAGAGGGCGTCGATTCCGTTTTGAAGATTTTGGTAAATACTGTCGCTAACAGTAGTAAAGTCGCTAGAGGTTGTGAGAGTCGACAATGCTCCAAATAGAGAAGAAGTCCCGACTGTAATATTGGGAAGATCCGATGCAAAAAAAGTGATCTCAGAAAAGTTGGCCTTACAGCCCCAAGCTGAGGCGTAAACTTGTAGATAGCGGGGATTTTTCCCCTGGTATCCAATGCCACCTAAAATATCAAGAGCGGCATCACAACGCCTTTCGGTCAGGGCCTGGTTGGCGGCCGAAATTCCTTCTTTTATTTCCTCTTCATTTGTCTGACTACAAGAGCTCAAATTGACAAAAATAAAAAGACAGAAGGAAAGAGAGATGAGCTGCTTCATAAAATTTCCGATAAGAATAGTCAAGTTAAGTGTGGGATAATTCCCTACTCTAATTTTATCAGGGAGAGGCCACCTCTAATAAGGGAGCAAAACTAGCCTAGGGCCTTAGATTTAGGGGGTTTTACTTCCCAAAGCCCATAATCTTCCCTAAAATTTTAGAGACTCACTTATATCCCCCTTTGCTGGAGGCCTATTTGCCAAAAACATTTGTCATAGACACCAACGTCCTGCTTTTTGATCCTCTTTCTATTTTCAAATTCGGAGACAATCAGCTGTACATTCCTCTGGTAGTAGTTGAGGAGATTGATCGATTTAAGAAAGATCAAAATGAAAATGGCAGGAATGCTCGTCACTTTTCAAGAGTGGTTGATGACCTTAGAGAAAAGGGTTCTTTGGCAGATGGAGTAGACCTCGATAATGGCGGGAACTTAACAATAGGAATAAATCTGGTGGCAGAAGATACTGGCCAGACAGATATTGATTTAACAATCAACGACAATTTAATTTTAAGCACCGCCCTTTGCCTACAAGATACTGGCGAAGATGTCCTGCTCGTTACAAAAGATATAAATCTCCGTTTGAAGGCCGACATACTCAAGCTTAAAGCGGAAGATTACGGTCAAATTGATGTTACGCTTGATGAGCTTTATTCGGGGCACCGAATTTACGAAGTCACTGCTGCTGAACTTTCTACTTTTGAGAAGGATCGCTTTCTTGGAATTGAAGATGCCGAGAAACAGGGGATCTATCCCAACGAGTATTTAACGGTCTGTGAAAAAGGTAATGACCGGCATCGAATTCTAGGGCGCCTAAGTGCGGCCAAGGGTGGCGTCGTTCCCTTGATCCCATTACGTGAAGGAGTTTGGGGGATTTATCCCAAAAATGTAGAACAGCAATTTGCTCTGGATGCTCTTTTAAATGATGAAATAAATTTGGTAACTCTTGTTGGGAAGGCCGGTACTGGTAAAACTTTACTGGCGATTGCTGCAGGACTTGAGAAAACGATTGCGCAAGAAAAATTTTCAAGGCTCTTAGTGAGTCGTCCAGTTCAACCACTGGGAAAAGATCTCGGTTTCTTACCTGGTGACGTCAATGAGAAGTTGGCGCCTTGGATGCAACCAATTTTTGATAATATGGACTTTCTTTTTGGTGCTAAAAGACCTGAAGGAAAAGGTTCTTACGACGATCTTATTAACCACGGACTGCTGCATGTCGAACCATTAACCTATATTAGAGGTCGTTCGATTCCAGGCCAGTATCTTATTGTCGATGAAGCGCAAAATCTTTCCCCTCATGAAGTGAAAACGATTATCACTCGTGCAGGAGAAGGAACAAAAATCGTGCTGACGGGTGACTGTAATCAGATTGATAATCCTTATCTCGACGAAGTTAATAATGGATTGGCCTATGCCCTTGACCGCTTAAAAACGGAAGAGATAGTTGCTCATACTGTCCTTTCTGTAGGAGAGAGGTCAGAACTTTCGGAAGTGGCCTCTAAACTATTATGAACAGTCGTTTAAAACGATCTTTTTTGCGTTCACCTCTAAAGACTCAAGTTCTTTACTTAGATGATGGCTATGTTCTCAAAGCTGATACCTTAAACGTTTCTGAGGGAGGAGTTTTAATTGAAAATCTTCCTCATGTTCCCGATAATCCAGACGTAGACCTTTTAATTTCAATCCCTATTTATCCCGAGTTTAGCAAGCTAGACACCAAGCAAATGATGGCGATTGATCCAGGCCATTTCGACCAGCATGTTTTACGGATGGAGGGAAAAATCGTTCGCTCGTTTGAGGGCAATTCAGATGTCGATAAAGTATTTATCTCGCATATTGGTTGTGCATTTGTGAATCCAAAACCAGTCCTGATTCTTTCAATTCAAAACTATGTAATGTTATTCGCTAGAAATGTTAAACACCTTCTAGGATGTTTTGAAAGTAGTAAAAATAAAGATGATGAAGTGGAGGCGATCAAAAATATGGCCTTTTGCATGGGTTACGACAGAGAACAAGAATACAACCAATTAAGACAGAAAGTCCTTCATGACTATCAAAGTTTAGAGAGTCTCTAATATGATTAATAACACTCATAAAATTCTAATTATAGATGACGATCCAGATATTCGAATCTTGGTTAAAAAAATACTTTCTCATCATTATGAAAATTTGGAATTTACCGATAATACTCACTCTGCACTAGAGCTTTTGGAAAATACAAAATACGACTGCATTGTGCTAGATATCCAATTAAATGAAGACAATGGGGCAACAATCCTAAGCTACCGAGACGAGAAAAATCTTGAAACTCCGATCGTGGTGATGAGCCAATACCTAACTGATATCTTCATGGAGAGTTATAAAAGTAAATTTTCAGGATTTGTTCCAAAGCCATTTAAAGGTCAAAAACTCTTAGACGCCGTTCACGCTGCAATTACTGGAACCAATTAATTAAACAAAAGAATTATTGAGAATTTCGCCAACGCCGCCTGCTCCAGGAACGATGTATTGAATTTCCGTCAATCCTCGTTCTTGCTCAATATTACTGCCAGGAACAGAGTCTAGTACTTCTTGTGAAGAGAGACCACGGTCCATTCGAAGGGCAAAAATTTCAACCTCTGGGTGTTCCTTAGTTATTCTTTTAACGAATTCAGGGGTAATTAAAATTTGCATACAGACCATTTTCTTTGGAGTTCCCACTACTTCTTTCTTATAATAATCGAGGGCGTAACATAGGCTGCCACCTGTCGCCCCCATAGGATCGGGGAAAAGCACCACTGCGTCTTCGACATCTCCACCAATTTTTGATCCCGCCACATCAACGCCTATGACTTCGCCTTGCTCGTTAACTTTTCGCTGCATATAGAAGTGATCTTGGCGAATATTTTGTGGCTCTAGCAGAGTGCACATATTTTGAAAGCAGAGATGACTTGGAAATATTCCTGCGCGGGCGAGATCAACTGTCACGACTTTTGTCGATTGATCGATAACCTGACCTTGGTAAGTTCCGGCCTCGCTAAGACCTTTCATTCTGGTATCCCACGAAACTTCTTCGAGTGGCATGACGTGATTGACTACTTCGGCCATTAGCCCGGCGTAAAGAGATTCCAATATAATATTGAGGGTCGGTTGGACGATTTGCTCGCGACCAAATTTTGCCAATAATGTTCTTATGTAAGGGCTCGAGAGTATATGAACATTGGGACCATATTGATGTTCAATTTCTGAAACATGGTGGGGGGCAAAATAGGAATGGTCACGGGCCATAATTCTCTCCTCAAGCAGCAATAAAAAAATTTTCCAGAGACTAACAAGACGCGGCTTAACTGGCAATTGCTGACTGAGTCGAAAGTGAGAAAGGCTTGATTTTATTTAGGCAGGAGTTGCTGACACCTGGCCATACAGTATTTTTGGACCCCTTCAACATAGCGGTGATGGCGTTGCTGATCGGATTTTGAGCTTTGAATATTTCGAATCCTTGAGTGAGCACCGTTGGTGACTCGCTCCCAACCCCGTGCGCCCTTTGAGATGTAGTCCTTACAGGTTTCAACTTTATAGTCGGAAAATAGTCCTTTTGGGATCGCATTGGGGTCGCGAACACAGAAAATTTCTACACCATCTTTTATTTGTGATTTATAGGCCATAAGAGCATGGCTGGCATTATTAATCATCAAAAGAGGTGTCTTATTATTTTTTAAGTCTTTAGATAAAAGTGCGGGGTCATAGGTGTAGGGATCAAACTCAACATCGTGCTTCCTGACAATTTCAGCCTTGAGTATTTCTTGAATCGACGGGTGACTTGAGAATTCATAGAGATTTGAAAACCCTGGAATATCAACTGCCTGATATCCTTTTGTAATTTGCATTATTTTAGTCTTGTACATAGTGAGGCATTTCTCACTCATCTCTCCTGCCTTTTTATTTCCACACTCATTTTCAGTGAGGGTACTGGTTTTAGTTTTATCCCAAAAGGCCAGGTGGTTAAATCCTTCCATCACTTGAACGAATCCGTCACAGACACCATTGCCAATATTTTGAGAAAAGCTGGCACGGCTATTGGTAAAGGCCAGGATGTTAAATGGATTTTCATCTCGAGCGAGAATAGAATAATTAAATGGGCACTTAGATTGGCAATTAACTTCGCCGTCTAATTTTTGCATTTCGCTAGCTAGAGAATCGATGACTAAATTGCCTCCTGTATAATGATTTAGGCAAACACCAGATTCTAGATTAAAGCTCTCTTCATAGCCTTTTTGCGTCAGGTCTTTCTCCTGCTTAGTTACCGAATGGGTCCCGGCATAACCTGAACTATTCCCTTTACCCTTAGTGCCACCTTCGTTGGGACAAGATGAGAGATTCAATATTAATATGAAAAAGAACGGGAGAAATTTCAATTATCCCCCTGGTATAGGTCATTTATTCCAGGAATAAAGAAGCTTTCGTTGGGGTGATTGTTTTTAATCCAACTAGTGACGGTATCAATCTCATTTTTATTTATATCTTGATCTTTCTGGGCCTGATGGAGGAAGGAACATATTTTTAAAGAAAAGGAAGGAGCACTGGGATAGAGACTTAATTCTTTTCTACAAAGGAATCGATGTTTTCCTTTTCTATCGGTCAGGTAATTGTTGAGATCGTAAAAAACCTTTTGAGAAAGTGGAGCAGACCGAAAATCATAGGTTCTAAGGATCTCAATACTTTTTTGGTATTCTTTTTGAGAAAAATATTTTTTGGCATCACTTAACTTGAGTTCGACATATCCTGCTGAACGACGAATTTGATAGACTTCTTTTTTTGAGAGGGAAACAGAAGAGGGGCGTCTTGAATTGTCGGCCTTCTTGAGCAGGAAAGCGCTGTACTGCGCTCCCCTTTGATACTGTGGGTGCTTTTGTAAAAAGGAGGAACTTTCTAATAAAATTTCTTGGGTACCTTTTTGATTTTCAAGTAGCCCATAAATTCTCAGTATTTTATTGTAGAGGGGGAGCTGGTTACCTGGAACTTTTAGCGCCAATGCTTTTTTATAATAATTGATCGCGTGTTTAAAATAGCCGTAGCCAGAGAGGGTATCTCCAGCCTTGAGATAAATACTTAGTTTTCTCTCAGGGCCGGCCTTTTCACGATTCAGCGCCAGTTCAACTTTCTTTTGATATTTTTTGATAGTCCGGTCGCTAGTAGCTAAAAAGCCACGATCGGTAATACCAGAGGTGTAGGCCCCCATAGCGATTAGTACTAGAACAAAAAATAATAATAAGTTTTTCATAATTCTCTCATTCTTTTTTTCGGAATTTCGAGGGTTTTGGCCAAGAATTAGTGGCCACAGGCCTTTTTATGGCAGAATTTTCCTAAAAGGAGCTTTTTTTGAAACGATTGCTGTTTTGAATCGTCTTATAAGTAGCATCCAAGGAGGAGCTCTTATGAAGATTTTTATTTCATTATTTATACTGGCACTTGCCGTTAGCTTAGGCTTTGGAGAGGCCAGTGCTGATAGCGCCACAAAATTTGCTAGAAAACGCCACAAAATGCAGAAGAAACGCATACGTTCTGGCGTTCAAAATGGCAGCCTGACTGCCGCCGAAGCTAGTAGCTTGGTGGCCGGACAAAAACGAGTCCGAAAGGCCAAGAAGTTAGCTGCCTCTGACGGTGAAATTAGCGCTGTGGAAAAGCGAAAATTAAATCGAATGCAGAACCGCCAGAGTCGCCGAATTTTTAAGAAAAAACATAACCGACGCAAGCGTAAATAAACCACTCGAATCCTGACCCCAGGATTTTGACCGGGCCCAGTATTGAATAACAGCGCATTTCCCAGACTGTCCGCGGCTATTTAATATTGTGTCCGGTTTTTCTTTTTTTAGAGAAGGCCCTGAAGCTCGAAAATTCGCTCTTCTAAGCGATTGCCTAGTTTCTTAAGAGTAGTCGAGAAGGTGGTTGATTCGGTCCCTAAGCGCTTAGCAAACTCTTTAAGCACCAATTTTGAGTGCAAGGTAAGCTCGGCATTTAGTGGCGTGTTATTAAGCTCGTTGATAACACTGCTGGTTTCATTGATCAGCTGGTTGAAGCTTAAAAGACCCAAGTAGTCTCTAAGGCCCTTTTCTTCTTTTGTTTTCATTCTCTGAACTTTGAATTGATCAAATGGAATGACATTTCTTTGATGGTTGATTAATTTATTCATTTTTTTTTATAAGTAGCACTGTGACATGCCGCTTATTCCCCCGTACACAAGTTCATCTTGTGAGGCTTATTTATGCTGTAAGAAGCGGCTAGTGTAAATCCGAAAGGGGGCAATTCGGTAGTATTTACACACACATACCTTAATGCTCTGTGGTGAAAATCCCTGTCATTTTTTCACAGGATGCAAAGCGTAATCAGCCTTTGATTTGCTTTCTTTGCTTAAGTTTTTTGTAAATAACGAATATCAGAAGGGCGGCGATGACCACCACTATGACTACTTTATTTCCTTTTTGAACTAAGGATAAAAACTCCTGACCTTTAGAATAGTAGAGATAGAAGAAAGCAGAACAGGAGATAACACAGGCAAGTAGGTCTGATAGGGCGAATTTCAATGGATTCATACGGCCTAATCCGGCAGTAAAAAAAAGTCCGTTTCTGACTCCAAAGGGAATAAAACGACCAAGGATAAGGGTGAAAATACCATATTTTTGATAGTAGTTAGAGAGGGTGTCGATCCTCTCTTGGTTGACCATTTTGGCAAAGAAGGGAATTTTAAAAATTTTAGTACCCAGGTAGCGCCCCATAAAGGCAAAGCAGATCAGGTCCGAGAGATAGGCGCCCATAAAGACGGCGATAAATAATGGCCACATATGTTCTGGATTTTGTGCCGCCAGGATACCACTTACCATCAGCATGAAGTCTTCAGAAACTGGTAGATTAAAACCGGCCAGTATAAGCAGCCCAAAAATTAACCAAGGGGCCAGCTCGATATTTTGAGTCGCCATTTCTTGAAAGCTGGTGAGAAGTGATTGCATTGCTTCCTAATGTTTTAAAATAAAAAGGACCTGCATCAGCAGGCCCTCTTATTTTAATTGAAATGCTTGTTTGTGACTACTTTAGTTTGCCAAAGTATTCTTGAGATCCAGTAGGATCAGGCTTCATAGTATCGGCACCTTTAGTCCAGCCAGCAGGGCAAACTTCGCCGTGTTTAGCTGTGTATTGGAAGGCCTCAACTAAGCGAAGCACTTCGTCTACGTTCCTACCTACACCTAAGTTATTGACTGTGGCGTGCTGAACAACATTTTTATCATCAATGATGAATAGACCACGAAGTGCAATACCAGCATCTTCAAGAAGTACGCCATAATCGCTGGCGATTGATTTGCTAAGGTCTTCTAGAAGAGGAATATCTAATTGTCCAAGTCCACCTTCTGAGCGTGATTGTTTTGACCAGGCCAGGTGAGAGAAGCGGCTGTCGATAGAACAACCCAATACTTCGGCGTTTAACTCTTTAAATTTCCCGGCAGCGTCAGAAAATGCTGTAATTTCTGTTGGGCAAACAAAGGTAAAGTCGAGAGGGTAAAAGAAGAGAACTTTCCATTTACCTTTAAAAGAATCGAGAGAGAGTTCTTTGAAGTCTCCACCAACCAGGGCTTGCGTTTTAAATGCCGGGGCAGGGTTTCCTACGATGCGGCGAGGTCTTGTTTCATTTGTCATACTTGTCTCCTTAATAAGTAGTTTTATCGGATAAATAGGCTTTTTTTAGTCTTATTTAAGCAGGTAAGATAGGCCCCTTTGATGAATAATTCAAGACTAAGGCGGCCACGGCCCAAAAGAAACGATTTAGTCTTTTATGAAGACCTGAGCCTTTTCAATAGGATGATCAGTAATTATGCTTAGGGGCTAAAGATTTTGGGCCAAAGAGTCGAAAAGTCTAAGTGAAATCAATGCTTTTTCAGCTTTATCAGTGACGATGGTTCGCTAGGATAAGGTCAGGGAGTTTCCATGTTTGAACCAAAAAGTTATGTACCCAATCCTATTGTTATTGAGCAAACCGCACGCGGTGAGAGGCAATACGATATTTATTCGCGACTCCTTATAGACCGAATTGTCTTCTTAGGAACCCAAGTCAATGATGTAGTCGCCAACCTTTTAATCGCTCAAATGCTTTTTTTAGAGCAGAGTGATGCAGAGGCGCCGATTCATTTTTATATTAATTCTCCCGGAGGATCGGTTTACGCCGGTCTCGGTATCTACGATATTATGCAACATATTTCATGCCCGGTTTATACCTACTGTGTGGGTCTTGCCGCTTCTATGGGAAGCCTGCTATTAACCGCTGGAGACAAAGATCATAGACATGCAATGCCTCATAGTCGCATTATGATTCACCAGCCATTGGGTGGGGCTCAAGGTCAGTGTTCTGATATCCAGATTCAGGCGAATGAGATTCAAGACTTAAAAAATCAATTGAATCAGATCTATATTGATCACTCCAGTGTTGAGATGGATATGGGAAAAATTGAAGCGGAAACTGACCGTGACAATTACTTAAGTCCTGGTCAGGCAATCGAGCTCGGAATTATCGATTCAGAGATTGCCCCTAAGAAAAAAGTTAAATAATTGAGTAAGTAATAAAGACTAATTGAATTTTAAAAGTAAAAGGAAGACTCTTATGAGTAAAGACAAAGGCAGTTACGGAAGCACCCTCCATTGCAATTTTTGTGGAAAGTCCCAAAAAGAAGTTAAGAAATTAATCGCTGGACCTGGTTGCTATATTTGTGACGAGTGTATCGAGCTCTGCAATGACATTATCTATGAAGATACCCTTAAGTCGACGACTAAAGCATCGATGGATAATGTACCTAAACCTCACGAAATCAAAAAGCATCTCGACCAATATGTCATTGGGCAAGGTCGCGCTAAAAAAATCATTTCGGTTGCGGTACATAATCACTACAAACGAGTTTCCCATGCCAATCGCGCTCGCAAAGATGATGAAGTAGAATTGGCAAAGTCCAATATCCTTCTAGCGGGCCCTACTGGATCAGGTAAAACCTTAATCGCTCAAAGCCTGGCCAAGTATTTGAATGTGCCATTTGCAATTGCCGATGCCACCTCTCTTACAGAAGCTGGTTATGTCGGTGAAGACGTTGAGAATATTATTTTGAATTTGTTACAAAGTTGCGATTACGATATTGAACGCGCGGAAAGAGGCATCATTTATATCGATGAAATTGATAAAATCGCTAGAAAAAGTGAGAATCCATCGATAACCCGAGATGTTTCTGGTGAAGGGGTTCAACAGGCCCTATTAAAGCTTATAGAGGGAACCGTAGCTTCTGTACCCCCAAAAGGCGGGCGCAAGCATCCACAGCAGGAATTTCTACAAGTTGATACCAAGAACATCCTCTTTATAGTAGCTGGAGCATTTGTTGGTCTCGAAAAAATAATTGAAAAACGAATGACGAAACGGCCTATGGGGCTTGTTTCGGAAAAGAACGATCAAGAACAGTCTCTAGTTGAAAAGCTAGGAGGCATAGAGGCCGAAGACCTTAGCCGCTTTGGGCTAATCCCAGAGTTTATTGGTCGGCTTCCTGTTAACGCTCTATTAGAAGAACTCAGCGAAGACGCTTTAGTTCAAATTCTTACCAAGCCAAGAAATGCCATTACTAAACAGTACCAAAAGCTTTTTGAGTACGACGGTATCGAGCTGGAGTTTGAAGAGAATGCTCTCAATGAAGTGGCCAAAATTGCCTTAACTAAAAAGACTGGGGCCAGGGGATTGCGTTCAATTCTCGAACAAACCATGCTTGATGTAATGTACGAAATTCCGTCCAATGATAAAATTTGCAAAGTACTGGTCACTCATGACTCAATTTTAGGCAAGAGCGCCCCTCAGTTAATAGAAGGGGAGAAGAAGGTTAT
>JABGVH010000235.1 GCA_018646195.1 Halobacteriovoraceae bacterium | reverse complement strand
AAGAAGGCAGCAGAAGTAGCCGCCGAGCGTGCCGCTATTATTGCCGCCACTATTGCAGCGGAGGAAGCGGCCCGGGCAGTCTCGAAAGAAGCCGCCTTAAAGGCAGCTGAAAATGCCTCGCAAAATGTATCGATCCGAGCGGCAGACATCGCTGCTCGTAAAGTCTCTCGCTCCGCCGCCAGTGTCTCTGCTGGAAGAGCCGCCAGTAAAGCGCGAGTTAAGGCCTCTAAAGATGCCGAGAAAAAAGCTCAAGATGTCACCGGTCAGCAACAGATTCGCCGGCGCTTCAGACGCCGTCATCACCCTCCTCCTCCTGGACCTGGTGGGGATACCCTCAATTAAGAAGCATGGGATTTTTACAATAATAAATTTTTTTCTAGTGTAAAATTGAGCTGAGGTCTATGAAGCCCTTGTTTGATTAATTCTAGAGGTAAACCATGAAACCGCTTGTAAATCCCCAAATTACCGGTCTTAAAGAATCTTCCACATTAGCTATCAATCAAGCGGCACTCAAGGCCCGTAGAGAGGGAGAGTCTGTTTGCCACTTTGGCTTTGGTCAATCTCCATTTCCGGTTCACCCTAGAATTCAAATAGCCCTGGCCAAGAATGCCCATCAAAAAGATTACCTCCCGACATTAGGGCTACCCAGCCTTTGCCAGGCGATTGCAGACTATCATGATGAATTTTTTGGCTATGACTTTAAGCCTGAATATATTTTGATTGGCCCTGGAAGCAAGGAATTGATATTCCAGGCGCTCTATGTACTTGAGGGCTCGGTTTTAGTTCCAGCTCCCTCTTGGGTTTCCTATGGCCCGCAAGTTAATATTCGTGGCAAAGAGATTCACAGCATTCAAACCGCCAGGGAAAATGGCTATAAAATGCAACCGGCCGAATTACAAGAAGCCTGTGATAAATGCCAGACCGAGCAAAAAATTCTAATTTTAAATAATCCTAGTAATCCTACAGGAGCTGTCTATGACGGTCCTGAGATTAAGGCCTTGGCGGATGTTTGCCGCGCCAATAATGTCATCGTCATAAGCGACGAAATTTATGCTCTTGTGAATTTTTCAGGGAAAAAGTATTCGGGATTTTTTAATTATTATCCAGAAGGGACAATTGTTACTAGCGGTCTTTCAAAATCACACGCGGCGGGAGGTTATAGAATGGGCTTTCTCGCCTGCGGTCCTAACCTTAGTGAGGTTATTAAATGCCTTAGTGCGATGGTTTCTGAAACTTTTTCGGCGGTCTCAGCTCCAATTCAATATGCCGCTCGCGAGGCCTATTGTGGCGACTATGATTTAATGAGTTATGTAAAACAATGTACAAGGATTCACTGTGCAGCCGGTGAGTATCTTTGGCAGCGCTTTGAAGAGATGGGTCTCAATTGTCCCAAGCCTGAAGGAGCTTTTTACCTCTTTCCCGATTTTAATAATTACCGAGAAAAACTGGCCTTAAAAGGAATTAAAAACTCAATTCAATTAGCTCAATACCTCTTCGAGCAATTTAAAGTGGCCGTCTTACCCGGAGATGATTTTTATTATAATAATGAATTTCTGGGAGTGCGAGTGGCGTCGGTCGATTATGACGGTGCAAAGGTCTATGATGCCTCGCTTGCTCCGCTCTTAAAAGAGGGTGGCAAAGCAGGATTAGACAAACAGTTCGTTGAAGAACATTGCCCAAATTTAAAAGAAGGCTGTGACCGCTTAGCAAATTTCCTAAAATCACTCTAATCAGCTAAAATAAAGTTATGAGTGTTAATAGTGAACGAAATCTCACCATCGATTTATTGCGAGGCTTAGCAAGTATTTGGATAATCTTTTTCCACGTCAGGCATGCCCTGCCTGAAAATACCGATTTCTACTCGGGGAAAATCTGGTTCGAGAATTTTATTCACTATGGTCACAAATCAGTGAATATATTTTTTATGCTCAGCTCTTATTTACTTTTGAAAAGATTTCGAATCTATCAAGAAACGTTAAAAAATCCTATACGGTCTTTTTATATAAAAAGATTCTTGCGTGTTCTTCCTCTTTGGTGGTTGGCCTGTCTGATTTACTTCTTCGTAGAAAGAAATGCCCTGGGACTTGAGAGTAAGCACCTCTTCTCGAGCATGACTTTTATCTTTGGATTTTTTAAAGAACCTGCCTTTAACTATACAACCGTAGGATGGAGTCTATTCGTAGAGGAATCTTTCTATCTTTTCGCTCCTTTTCTTTTTCTCTATGTCGATAAACTCTGGAAAGCAGTATTAATGGTAGCGGTTACCTATATTGTTAAGTTCTATTGGTTTAAAAACTGTGATCCAGCATTTCCAAATTTCTGTTACGGATCTCCGCTTGCGAATTATAATTATTTTTTCCTAGGAATTACGCTCTTTTATTTTGAACATACTTTTTCTTTAAGCAAGAAGTTAAAGGAATGGCTCTTCTGTATCGGAGGCCTCTCTTTCTTCTTAGTTCATTTTCCTATTCCCGGTAGGGAGTTTTTAATCACAGGGGTTTTCTGTTCTGTGGTTCTTGGAAGCGCTCCCGGCATATTGCTTAGAAATCCACTTTCTTCTTTTATGATTCAAACCGGTCAGTACTGTTATGGCATCTACCTCTTTCATTTGATGATGCTTAAAGGCACCAATACTTTTATGAATTCAATAAGCAACTACATTCCCTTTGGATTCTATCTCTTCTATCCACTCTGTGTTCTACTTTGTTTCTTGGTCACTTTTATTGCAGCCAAAGTGAGCTTTGATAAGGTGGAAGCGAAAATTAGTCACTGGGGTAGGAAGTTTACAGCTGGCATTTGAAGATCGCCCATACTCTGGAGCGAGAAATCCAATTCCCAATATTAAAGTTGAGAAGAAAACGTGGATAAGTCATGTAAATATTCTGACAGTTTTTTCTTCTTTCCATCTCAAATAGAAGTTTTCCTCTATGAGTGAAAATATATTTAGAATTGGCGTTTTCGAGAGAGGAATATTCGGAAAGTAATAACCCTTTGGGACGGTAGTACATAATATCGAGGCCAACCATTTGGAACGGACTATTGTCTTTAGGAAAAGACATTTGATTAATTTCTGGGTGATTATGAAGGTAGCGGTAAAAATTGGCCGAAGGATTTGCGGGTTTCAAACTGCTGGCTAATAATAAAATGAGATTGAGAGTGACGGTAAATTTAATGGGGTAGCGAAAGCGTTTACTGTTCCACAAATTTTCAAATTTTTCGCGATATTGATAAATATAAACTCCGAGCAATAGCGGAGTGAGCATTATTAGCGGGAATATATAGCGCAATTCTTTATGACCGATTATCGAGTGAAAAACGAAGAGAGGTAACATCGCCCAAGTCAGAGGATGGCGCCAATTGACTATCCAGAAATGTAGTGTAGCCAGCATTAATATGAGACTTATCGGCGGGATACCTCGATTAAATGAAAGTCGCAAAAATTCCCACCAAGGAGTTACCCCAGTTGCCTTTAAAATGCCTTCAAAAAAATCGGCGTAAAGTAAATTCCAAGGGGCAAAGGTCCATTGGCCATAGCCCCAGTGATCAAAGACCACTCCCATACCAATCATGAAAAGAATCCCAAGGGCGGAAGATAATAAGAGCCTCCATTTCCTTTCACCTATAAAAATTTCCCAGAACCATAAAAAGGCGACCATTAAGGCAATTTGATAACGGGCCGAGTAAGCGGCACCAAAACAAACTCCGATTAAAAAGCCTTTCTTGATCAGGTGATGCTTCCAATCTTTAAAAAGAAGAAAGCCACAAAGGGCCAGTATAAGAAAACTACTTCCTAAGCTTTCTCCACTTGTTCTGGCCTGAATATAGGGGACAAACCAAGCCAGATGAATGAGACCCCAAGTTAGCGATCTATATTTTTGGTCTTTAATCCAGTCGCAAATCAAAGGCCATAAACTACAAAGCGCTGCCCAGCCAAAAAGAGCTGTCACTAAACGAAATATAAAAGTATGGATAAAAGGAGAGCTAATCCCGATAAAAGAAAAAAGGTTATAAAGACAAGCATAGAGAGAGACTTGGAACCAGGGACGAACCATGCTGGTGAATTCCCACGGAAGAGTGCTGGAATTCATATTGCCAACTCGGAAGTTTAAAAACTCGAGGACCTGAAAATGCTCATCAAAATGATGGAAGCCTGTACTGAATATCGCTGCTAAAATATGCAGTGCTAGAGAAACAAGAGCGATTTTTTTGATCACCGGTAATGCCACCAAATTTTTAAAAGCTCAAAAGGAGCCTTGAGAAAATCGAACATCTTTAGCTTTGAGCCAGCTTCGTCGTTCCAAATGGAAAGGGGGTATTCATAAAAATTGTCATTATAATGACTATAATTTGAAATTTTCTTGATGCGGTAAATGAGCTCGACGTCAAAGATCCAATAACTCAAAAAAGGTTGCTTGAATACCTCGCTGACAATGCTCGCTTTAAAAATCTTAGCACCACATTGAGTATCGTATACCGGTAACCCCAGGGCGTTACTAGCGAAGGTGGCAAAGACACGCCCAATAATATGGCGGTAGAGATGGCGGTTAATCCGTCCCCCCATTCTTAGAATTCTCGAACCCATCACACAGAGTAATTTGGGCCTTGATTCAAATAGCCGGTAAAATTCTGGAGCCTCTTCAAGGGGAGTCGCCAAGTCAGCGTCCCAAAAGCCTATGGTTTGAGGATTCTTTTCTAATGCCTTTAAAAAGCCAAGCCGAACTGCCTCGGCTTTTCCCCTATTCTGGGGCAGGTCTAGAAAGTCAGCATTTTGGAATTTATCACTGATCTCTTTTAAGAGGCGCAGGGTTTGGTCACTACTACCATCATTGACGAAGAGTAGTTGAATCGCCGGATTGGCCTGTAAATGGCCTTCAAAGGCCGAAAGCTTCAGTCTCTGCTCTTCATTATAGCAGGGGATTACCAGGCAATGGGTCGTCATTTCAGTCATTTAGAGGTCCTTAAATCTGTCCTTATGTTTTACCACCCCTGCCCCAGAAGTGTCCAAATTTTAGGCAGTTGGGCTGGCCAAGCACTTAATAGGGGCCCTAAAGCTCAGTAAATTGCTGTTTTCAGATAGTGCCCTTTGGCACACTGCTTGCAAAATAATCCCTGATTATTAAAACGAAATGAGACTTCAATCACCTTATATAGGGTTTGAAGGATTGTGATGGAGGAAGAAATGAAATTTTTCAAACAGCTATTTATAGCATTTCTAATGGTGGCTGCCATTACCGGTTGTGGTGGAAGCGACAGCGAAGAGAGCACAGGACAGAGCGCTAGTCCTTTTGATTTTGGCATAGGAAATTGTCAGGTCAACTGTAGCCAAACTTTTGTTCAATTTGGCCAGCTAGTATCAAATCCTAATAACTTCAGACAGCAATTTAATGCTGGAGTCGATTATGGATTTAACGATTTTTCTAATAACTCAGGATCGCAAAATTGTGATGAATTCTTAGGATTTATCCAATTCTGTTATTACTCATACGGAAGTAGCAATACCTCAAATGTGAATAAGGTAAGAAGATATTTTATTCAAAATGGTTTGGTGCAAATTTACGATGGTGACCCATTTGATGGTGGAAGTTTAGTTCAATCAACTAGCATCACCCAACACCACCAAGATATCCTAAATCTAGTAACTGGAGCTCTTGGAGTAAATGTTGGTCAAGACGGAACTTACTATGTTCTTGCTGCTGACGGGCAAACTGTATACGGGATCAACTTTCAAGTACCACTTGCGGGTAACCCTGTTTATAAAAGTGATACCAACGGTGTTGGTGAATACTTTTATGGTCAACGAATCTTCTTCTAATAATCCTTCGAATACCCAATCAATATAGTTAAAAGGAGCTCATTGAGCTCCTTTTTTTATGCCCTCCCCCTAGTTCTAGAGCGCTAGTTTTTCTATAATAGAGCCTCTTATTCCCTCATTAATGCGAGTTCACATGGCCCAATACCGTACTGATTTAGAAGATATTAACTTTACTCTCTTTGATCTTTTAAAGACGGAGCAATTTATAGAGGGTTATGAGGCCAATGACCTCAAAGACATCGTAAGGGAGTATGATAAATTTATTGAGAAAGAAGTGGCGCCCTTTCGCATGAAAGGCGACGAAGAAGGTGTTCGATTAGAAAATGGCAAAGTTTTATCACCTAAATGTTTTGTCTCTCCCACTGCAGGATATTATGCAAATGGCTGGTTTGGTCTAGGGCTCCCAGAGGAGTTTGGGGGCATGCCAGTTCCTTGTGCAGTCCGCTCGGCCTGCGTTTCTCTTGGTATCGGCGCCAACGTGGGCTGGACTATGTACTACGGTCTTTCGGTGGCAGTAGTAAATGTTCTGCTACAAATTGGAACTGAGGAACAACAGCAGACTTATATTCCAGGACTAATGGAAGGAAAGTGGAGCGGTACCATGTGCCTAACTGAACCAGCAGCTGGTTCCGACGTCGGCGCAGTAAAAACTACCGCAACCCCAGCGGATAACGGAAGTCATAAAATTAAAGGCATTAAAATTTTTATTTCAGGAGGGGATACCGATCTCTATGAAAGTGTCGTTCATATTGTGCTGGCTCGAACTCCCGGTGCTGCTGAAGGTACAAAAGGGCTCTCCCTTTTTATTGTTCCTAAACAGCTCGAAAATGGCAGCTTGAATAATGTCACCTGTACTAAAGTTGAAGAAAAAATGGGACTGCATGGTTCTGCTACTTGTGAGATGACTTTTGGTGGCGAGGGAGATTGCACCGGTTATCTTATTGGAAAAGAATTTGAGGGCATGAAGAATATGTTCATTATGATGAACGAGGCCAGGTTGCTCTGTGGTCAGCAGGGAGAGGGACAAATTAACTTAATGTACGAGCTGACTAAACAATACGCTAATGAAAGGGCCCAGTTCGGTACCGAACTAGTTAATCTGCCTGATATTAAGAGGACTTTATTAAAGCTAAGAACTACCGGAAGAGGAATTCGCGGACTTGTTCTTTACACGGCAAATCTTTTTAGCCGGATCGAAAATGGTGAAACCGAACTGGAAGACGAAATCGCTTTTTTAACTCCTATTTGCAAAGCTTATGGGACTGACAAAGGTTTTGAGATGAGTGGCGAAGCCGTTCAGGTTCATGGCGGCTATGGCTTCTGCACCGAATATGGCGTAGAGCAGTTTGTCCGCGATACAAAAATCGGACAAATTTATGAAGGGACAAATGGAATTCAATCGATTGATTTTTTAATGCGAAAAAATCTTAAAGAGGGGGGGAAAACTTTTTCTTCCATCATAAAAAAAATTGGCGATAGCCTTGGGCACCCATTGGCGGAGGAGTACCCTATAGAGATTGAACTCCTGCAAACCTGCATGGGTGATGTTGCAAAAATGCTGACTCATTTTGGAAAGCTAATGGCCGATAAAAAAAGTGACTGCGTACTGTCTTGTGCCACTGACTTTACGACTTTAAGCGGTAATTTATTTGTTGCATGGCGACTATGGGTGGCCGCTTGCCTGGCCTCTGAGAAAAATGCTGAGCAGCCTAAGAGCTACTACAAGTCCAAAGAGGTCGATTTTAGCTTTTTCTGTCAGCATACCCTGACTCAAAATTCCGCTCTGGCGGCACGCATCCTCAACTATAATCATGACTGGGTTCATGGTGAAGTTTGAAGCGCTTTGGGGTAGAATAAGCGAGAACACTTATTAACTTTATTAAAATATTAGGTATTTAGGTTTAATCATGGATTCTGTAGAGCTCTACAAAGAGATCACGGAGTTTTCAAAGGAGACCCACGGAAGCACAGATTACGATAGTGACACAATCTTTGTGATGGGACAGGAGAGAGATCAATTCGCTCCTTTGAAGTATCTTCAAAAAAAATTGGATTCCGTTGAGGATCCCAAGAGCCTTTTTAAAAAAGGTTTCGTTTTCGATTCCTTGGACTTGAAGGGTGGAATACGCTTTGACCAATGGTTTGAGCATCAATTTGGAAAGAAGCTAAAAAGGTCAGTTGCGAAAACTATATCCATTTTGCATGAGCCAAATTCAAAAGAAATTTTAACGGCGATTGAAGCGGTTAACAAAAATTACGAGATCCTTCGTACCCAACAAATAATTATGAATGGCAAAAACCTGCCAGTTCAAATGGGTGAGTGGTACGCCAAGTGTATTTTTGGACTCCACCAGGTCAAGTCAACTAGTCAGCGCGGCTTTGACTTTATGCTAAACGACAAAATTATCGAAGTTAAGATTCATTGGGCGGATACCTCTTCTCCAAAAGGGGTCAAGATCAGAAAGTCTCTTTTAGAGCTCTCCGACCATGCCATAATTGTTTACGTCGCTCGCAATTTTATGATTCGCGAAATCTGTTTTCTTGATTCAGATTTCATACTGAGAAAATTTGCTGCCAAAGGGCATACTATTTTTCTTAAAGATACCGATGTTAGCCAGTACTTCTTCACTAAGTCTGATAAGCATTTTAACAAAGTAGTGAATTCTAGTGCTCTACTTCGTTTTGCCTCACCACAATTGGCGATGCGACTAGAGGAAAATTTTCAATAAATTTCTAGTACAGGTCGTACTTAAGTAGTCGGCATTCAAGTTTGCCGTTGAAAAAGGGAATCCTTTCGCTGGTTTGCAAGGCAATCTTCTTCCTTAATGAGGGGTCACTCGTAAAAACATAGGCCCTGAACCCTTTCCAATTATTTTTTAGATTTTCACCTAAGTCATAGTAAAGTTTTTCAATATCCTCTTGTACTAGACGCTCTCCATAGGGCGGATTGCATATATAAACGCCGCTCTTCTGGTTTGCCCCGGGACCATCTTTTGTGGCATCTCCAAGATCAACCCTGACTGCCTCTTTTGGTATCCTGGCCTCTTTGAGATTGGCCCTGGCAGACTTCAAAAAGCCGGGGCTAATATCTGAACCAAAAATTAAACCGGGTTCAATATTTTTTAATTTGTTCTTATTGTTTTTACATTCCTGATCTATATGGTCGTAGAACCAATTTTTTAATTGATTATTATCGACAAACCAAGATTGCTCTTCAAAGGCAAAGACTTGTTGGTTATTTTCGATCGCTTCGAAGACCCTTAAGTAGCTGGGGGAAACGCCACCGGCTATCAGTGCGGCTTCAATTAAGATGGTCGCCGAGCCGCACATTCCATCAAATAAAATCTCTTCATTGGGCTTCCAGTCGGAGGCCATGATAAGTGCCGCTGCTAAATTCTCGCGAAGTGGTGCTTGATGGTAGGCACTTCGATAACCACGAAAATTGAGAGGGGTACCACAGAGGTCGATAGAAATAATCGCCATGAAATTATTTTTTTCGGGAGCATCTTCATTTTTTTTTCTATTAGGGTACTTGTCTTCAATTCTCAAAGTCAGCGAGATATCAGGGTCTTCCTTGGCGACATCAGGTCTCTTATTGCATTCTTTTCTAAATTGATCGCAGATAGCATCTTTTAGGGTCAGCCCGTAGACATTAGAGTTTTTCAAAATCTTCTTTGCTTTAAAATCAAAGAGGGTTTGAATTTTGAAAGTTTGATCTACATCAAATTCCTTATGCCACCACTTTTGGCTCGCCATTCGGTAGAGGTCATCCTTATCGTAGATGGTATAAGATTGTAGAATTTTAAATACTCGAGACGCTAACCGCGAATTTAAAACCACTGATATGATTTCTTTCTCATCAGCCGTTTGTAGAGAGACGCCGCCTTTTTCTTGTTTAAGATCGTTCAGTCCAAAAGAAGCCAGTTCATCAACTAGCAATTTTTCGACACCACTGGGACAGGAGACAAAGTAAGTAGGTTCTTTTTCATTCATAGTTTGATTCATTTTTTTTCACTTTTTAGCATTTCAATCATAATATTAAAATTTGAAGCTCTGTAGAGCAATTCTTTATAGGAGTCCCTCATTAAAGGGTCTAGGTCTTTTTCAACAAAGCGTGAAATTCTCCAGCGAGCGATAGAAAATAGCCCAAGAATAATCGCCTGATTAAGTAATTTTTCTTCCTCTTTCGGAAGAGAGCGGCTTAGGCCATATCCCGATAAAAAAGAATTAATGAGGGGTTGAATGATTCTTCCTTTTTCAAGGCAAGTTCCTCCGATACAAATACCTAAGTCGAGCAATAGCGGTCCACGACCTGCTTGTTCCCAGTCGAGAATAACTTTTAATTTATTATGTGCGAATAAAGTATTGTCGTAGTAGAGGTCACCATGGACAATTCCGAGCTGCATTTCTTCTTCGTTCCAGCCATTCAATTTATCTTTAAAAATAAAGTTAAAATTATCTCGAAAGTCTGCCGGGCATTCATCACTTTTGGTGTATTCCAAAATCTCAGCACCACCAAAACCAACTTCCTCATGAGAGCGAATCTCCTGAAGTTCTGCAGGCGTGATTTTCAAAGCATGCAGACTGCCAATGGCGCGACCAATTTCGCAGCAAGTATGATCAGCAGGGCCTGGGGGAATTCCTTCAATGAAAGGAAAAATCACTCCAAAATATTCCCCTATGGCGTAGATTAAGCTTCCCTCTAGTGTCGGGATTGCAGCAATCGAATAATCGAATGGGGTGCCTTGCAGGTAAGTTAGAATTTCTTGCTCACTACACAATTGAGTCTGGTCTTTGTCATTAGAGACTTTTAAGAGGTAGGTGCCGCTCTCGGTTTCAAGCTTGTAATTGGAGTTCGAAATTCCAAGAGAGAGAGCAACAAAACTTCTTAAACTCCCAATATCGTAGAGTTTTAAAATATTTTCGGTCTGATCTTTGCCTAATTTGGCGTAGTCGCCCATCTCTTGACACCAGGTAGCATTTCGCTGATTTGAATTGATTCAGTTTGCCTCAATTTCTTAGCCTTATCGAGGGGGAAAGTCTAGTTGAAGGGCCGCACCCACGGTGCTATAGTCTGGTCGAAATAATGACATTATAAAAGGTGATAGGCCGGAGGTTTAAAGTGACCGATCAAAACTACAAAGTAAAAGACATGTCTCTAGCGGATTGGGGACGAAAAGAAATAACAATCGCTGAATCTGAAATGCCAGGACTAATGGCACTTAGGAAAGAATTTGGCGCTTCAAAGCCTTTGAAAGGCGCTAGAATTGCAGGTTGTCTTCACATGACAATTCAAACAGCGGTTCTGATTGAAACACTAGTTGAGCTTGGTGCTGATGTAACTTGGTCTTCATGCAATATCTTCTCTACTCAAGATCATGCCGCTGCCGCCATCGCTGCTGCGGGTGTTCCAGTTTACGCTTGGAAAGGCTTAACTGAAGAAGAGTTTGATTGGTGTATTGAAAAGACACTTACATTTCCTGATGGGAAAAAATTAAATATGATTCTTGATGATGGTGGAGACCTTACCAATATGGTCCTCGATCGTTTTCCTGAACTGGTTGAAGATATCAGAGGCCTTTCAGAAGAAACGACTACAGGTGTTCATAGACTCTACGAAAGAATGAAAAAAGGAACATTAACTCTTCCTGCTATCAATATTAACGATTCTGTAACTAAGTCTAAATTTGATAATCTCTATGGTTGTCGAGAATCATTGGTTGACGGAATTAAGCGCGCCACAGACGTTATGATTGCCGGTAAGACTTGTGTTGTCGCTGGTTATGGTGATGTTGGTAAAGGTTCAGCTGGATCTCTTCTTGGTCTTGGCGGACGTGTTATTGTGACTGAGATCGATCCCATTTGCGCTCTTCAGGCTGCAATGGAAGGCCACCAAGTTATGCATATGGACGATGCTGCTAAGCTTGGCGATATTTTTGTAACAACTACTGGCTGTGCTGGAGTAATTAACTCTAAACACCTCGATTCAATGAAAGACGGAGCGATCGTTTGTAATATTGGTCACTTTGATTCAGAGATTGAAATCAAGCACCTGCATGAAACTTATGACGAAATGAATATTAAGCCACAAGTTGATCAATATACTAAAGGCGGGAAAAGCATAATCCTTCTTGCCCAAGGGCGTCTTGTGAACCTTGGCTGTGCTACCGGCCACCAAAGCTTCGTTATGAGTAACTCATTTACAAACCAAGTTCTTGCACAGCTTGAATTATGGGAAAAAACAGATCAGTACGAAAATAAAGTTTATATGCTTCCTAAGTACCTTGATGAAAAAGTCGCTCGCCTTCATTTAGAAAAAATTGGAGTAAAGATCGATCGATTGACGAATGAGCAATCTGAATATCTTGGAATTCCTGCTGACGGACCTTACAAACCTGAGCACTACCGCTATTAGAGTAGACTAGGATTTGGTTATGAAACTTTACCTTGGTTGCGATCACGCAGCATTTGAGGCCAAAGAATCACTAAAGAAATTTTTAATGGAAGAGGGTCACCAAGTCGAAGACTTGGGGGCTCCTTCTCTTGAGCGCTGCAATTATCCTGATTACGCAGCAGCGGTTGCTAAAAAGGTACAGGAAACTGGGGAGAAGGGAATTCTTCTCTGTGGTTCTGGTATCGGTGTCTCAATGGTAGCTAATCGTTTTAAAAAAATTCGAGCTGCACTTTGCAGAACTACTGTGGATGCTGAACTTTCACGTCAACATAATGATGCCAATGTCCTCTGTGTCGGGGCCCGAATAAATAGCGAGACTGAGATCCAGGAAATAACAAAAGCATGGTTTGGCGCAAGCTTTGAAGAAGGACGCCACAGCGACCGTATTGCTCTTTTTAATAATTGGGGAGAGTAGTTCTTATGACCCTTTCGGATCAGTTAATTCCTAAAAAAATCTTGGAGCACCTTAGCTTCCTTTTAATATTCACCCTCGTTGGGCTCGGAGTTTATTACTCTCGAACTGACTTAGCCTATTACGAAGGAACTTTCGTCAGAGAAGATGGGTTAATCGAGTGGCTAACAGTTACTGCGCTCTTTATCGGCGTGGTCCTTAACATCTATAGAGTCAGCATCCTGACTCCCTTTAGAGAGAAAGCATTTCTTTTCGGACTCTATTTTTGCGCATTTTTATTTTTCTTTGGTCTGGCCGAAGAAATTTCCTGGGCCCAGCGCTTAATAGGATATAAGAGTCCCCAATTTTTTCTAATTTACAATACTCAAGGAGAGTTTAATTTTCACAATCTTCGTTTTGGAGGTTTTAAAATTAATCGCTATATCTTTGGTACCTTATTGGGAATACTTGTTGGAATTTATTTTTTGATTCTTCCTGTTCTTTACCAAAAAATACAAAAAGTTAAATTGCTTATAGATAAATGGGCAATTCCGTTACCGCGCTACTATCATATTTTAGCCTATCTCTTATTGGCATTGCTGGTTAATTTTATTGAAGGTGGCAAGAAAGGTGAAATCCTAGAGCTTGGTGGCTGTTGGATTTTCATGCTGATGTTCTTTGAGCCATTTAATAGAGAAATTTTCTCCAGGAAATCTTTTGTTCGATAAAACCCTCCTTCTGTTAATATTGTTAATCGCCTCAGGCTGTTTCTCGGGCAATAGTGACCAGGATGGATGCAAGGCTGAATTGCATAACTCATTTTTAAATATTAAATTAGGGGATGCTATCGTAGAGGTAGAAAAAGCTTACCCATTAATTTATAAAAACCAAATTTCTCCGCTCGGGGATTTTCTATATGAGACCTGCAATCAAAAGAAATTAGAAGTGGTTAGCTTCGAAGAGAATAATCATTTCAAGAACAAAATAGTATCAGTTGTGACGAGAGTGACTAAAGAGGCCATTTGCAGGGACGCCAATGGGGCGCTTCCCGATTTTGGGGTTGATATTGTGACTCATGAAGGTATTCGCCTCGGTATGGCGCGCGCTGATATAGAAAATACTTATGGTAGGCCATGTGTAGTTCGCTCGATGAAAGATGGCAGCACCGGTCTTATTTACCGCTCAAAAGAAACGGTCAAAGAAATCAATTCAAGTACTCCTTATTATTTTTTCCATCTTCGCGATGGCAAAATCTCGGGAATAACTTTTGCTCTCGATTGGCAAAATACACTTAGCAAAAAGAAATAAATTTAGAGTTTGAAAAGCTCGTCATCAATAGCAGCTTTTAGATGTTCGGGACCGAATTCGAGAACAGGTTTCCCGTTGACGAAAAAAGTAGGAGTCTGTTGCACGCCTAATGCTTTTCCATCTTCCTCATCCCTTCTAATAATTTCATCAAGCCAAGGCTCTTGGATATCAGCTCGAATTTTTTTCATATCGAGCCCAAGTTTGGGCAGTAGAGTCCAAATCAGATTCGGATTTGGGTTATGGTGATTACCCCACTCTGGCTGGTGTTCAAATAGAAGATCTAGGGTCTGCCAGTATTTTCCCTGCTTTTCTGCGGCGTGAAGGATTTTTATGGCAAATTTTGAGTTGGTATGCAGAGGGGCGTAGCGAATAACAAATTTTACCTTAACATCATAATCGTAAACAATTTTCTTTAGAGGTTTGTGAAATTTTCGGCAACTCTCACACTCGGGATCAAGAAACTCTACTACTGTGACGACGGGCTTTTCTGCGCCCTTCCAAGGTGAGTGGGGGCGTACGAAGCGCTCGGCATGTTTTTCAGCAAAACTTACTCCCTGCTTAATTTCTTCTCCTTTATAAAGATGGGCCCCAGTAAAATAAAGCCCTACTAAAATAGCGAGACTAGAAATGATAACGACAGCTTTATTGTTCACGGTTTAATCCTCTGTAAAGAAAATAGGAAAGTATTAATATAATAGTAAATGCGATTAGTGAGAGTAATGGAATGGTAATAAACCCACCCCATCTAATATAAACCGTAGAGCAAGGGACCCCGCGAACGCATGGTGCTGCACTCTTTGGAATAATATCCCAGTGTAGAAGATTATGATAAAAGGCCCAGAACCAGCCTATTACAGTTAGCGGTAGGGTGTATTTCAAAAGGTCTTTATCAAACTTAAATAAGGAGGGAAGGAATAATAGAACCAGCGGATACATGGCAATTCTCTGGTACCAGCACATTGAGCAAGGCCTAAAGTGCATGACCTCACTAAAGAAAAGACTACCAGTAGTGGCAACTAAGGCGACTATCCAGCAAATAAAAACGAGATTCCAATTTTTGTCATTCACCTAGATAAAATACACTAAAGAGCTTCTATCAGGGATATGCAGTGCGAAGTTTGGCTAAGTTTAATTGATGGTACCTTTATGCCAACAAATTTAATTTTAAACACAAGGAAAGGTATGAAAACTCGTGCGGCAGTCGCCTGGGAAGCTGGCAAACCTCTTGAAATTGAAGAGATTGACTTGGAAGGGCCCAAACATGGCGAGGTTTTAGTTCGCATGGTAGCGACCGGGATCTGCCATACAGACGCTTTCACTCTCTCGGGAGAGGACCCTGAAGGGATATTTCCTAGTATTTTAGGCCATGAAGGGGGCGGCATCGTTGAGGAAATTGGCCCCGGTGTAAGCTCACTAGCAGTGGGAGATCATGTCATTCCTCTCTACACCCCTGAATGTGGCGAATGTAAATTCTGTCTTAGTGGCAAAACAAATCTCTGTCAGGCGATTCGGACAACTCAAGGCAAAGGCTTGATGCCCGATGGAACTTCCCGTTTTTCAAAAAATGGTAAGACTATTTTCCATTATATGGGAACTTCTACTTTTTCAGAATACTCAGTTCTGCCAGAAATCGCTGTTGTTAAAATAAATAAGCAGGCGCCCTTAGATAAGGTTTGCCTACTTGGATGTGGAGTAACAACTGGAATTGGAGCGGTTTTAAACACCGCTAAAGTGCAGGCCGGTGACACAGTGGCGGTCTTTGGATTGGGAGGCATAGGTCTTTCTGTTATCCAAGGAGCGGTCATGGCCCGCGCCGGGAGAATTATTGCAATTGATATAAATGAAGATAAGTTTGAAATGGCCAAAATGCTTGGAGCTACGGATTGTATCAATCCTAAAAAGACCCCCGATACTCCTATTCAAGAAGTTATTGTTGACCTTACAGATGGAGGTGTCGATTTTAGCTTTGAATGCATCGGTAACGTGAATCTCATGCGTTCAGCATTAGAATGCTGTCATAAAGGCTGGGGCGAATCTATTATCATTGGTGTCGCCGGAGCGGGCCAAGAAATTTCTACCCGTCCCTTTCAACTTGTCACCGGAAGGGTCTGGCGAGGCACCGCTTTTGGTGGCGTTAAGGGGCGCACACAGCTTCCTGGCTATGTTGACAAGTACATGAGTGGAGAAATAAAAATAGACCCGATGGTTACTTTTACCATGCCTCTCAATGAGATCAATAAAGCTTTTGATTATATGCATGCAGGTAAGTCAATTCGCTCAGTGGTGCTTTTCTAATGAGCGATTTAACACTAATCAAAAAACACTATAGTTTTGGGGGAACTACCGAGTTTTATTCTCACCAATCCTCGGAAATCAAATCCGAAATGAAATTTTCAGTTATTCGTCCAAAAGCCGCCCTTCAAAACCCTAATAATAAATATCCCGCCGTACTATGGCTCTCAGGTCTGACTTGTACCGAAGAAAATTTTGTGGCGAAGGCCGGCGCCCAACGCTATGCCGATCAGTATGAAAGTTTTGTCTTTTGTCCCGACACTTCTCCCCGAGGTTTTGACTTCAATGGAGAACATGACAGTTACGACTTTGGCTCTGGTGCTGGCTTTTATCTCGATGCCACCGAGCGGCCTTGGGACCAAAATTATCGTATGCAGTCTTATCTTATAAAAGACTTTCTTAAGCTGATTGGATCAGAATTTCCGGTCGATTCAAAAGCTATTGCGATATCCGGACATTCTATGGGGGGACATGGTGCTCTTACCCTTGGAATAAAATACCCTGAGCTTTTTTCTAGGGTGGTCGCTTTTTCTCCTATAGTAAATCCTATCAATGGCCCTTGGGGGCAGAAGGCCTTTACCAATTACCTCGGACAGGACGTTGAGAATTGGAAAAAATATGATGCCTGTGAACTAATTCTGGAACAGGGATACTCGAAAAAGATTGTTATTTTTCAAGGTAGCGCTGACGAATTTTTAGAAAAAGAATTACTGACCGATAATTTTGTGAAGGCCTGTGATAAAAAGAAAGTGCAACTTGATCTTCGAATTTGTGATGGTTTTGATCATAGCTATTACTTCATCTCGAGTTATATTTCCGAAATTTTTAAAAATTCTTAAAAAGAGAGCTGATAACCAACCCAAACTTTTTGTTCTCTTTCATCCGGAGTCGCGAAAGATCCTCTGTACGGGCGATTTTGTAGCTGAATTCGAAGTGAACTATCCTTGCTTATTGCAATATCATTATTAATTCCATATTCCGTAGTGCCTTTGGCGTCTACCATACCCATAACTTTTGTACTAATTACGAGATCAGTGATGGTGAACTTATAAGGTATTTCAACTGTCACCTCAGTTTTTGAGTTAACACCCACCCTGACGTACTCGCGAGTTGGACCAACTAGAGCGACACCTGCTTTTTGGTCATCAGAGGTGACCTCGACATCAGTTTTAACTTTCAAAGGGGTTCCGTCTATTGGTTTAGAGTCACTCTTCCCTTGTAAAAGAATTACTTTCTTAGGCAGTCCTTTATCATGTTCAAAACCAAGTCCTATATTTAAATACTGCCTCTTGCCCTTTGTTTTATTGTCGGTATTGCCAATGACGCTATAGACATTATGGTTCTTCTCAGCAGTAGTCGGCCCTCCTGCTGCTGACGGTAGTTTTTGTCTTTGCTTTTTTACAGGAATATTTCTAAGAATATAATAGTAAATTTTAGCTGGCCTGCCTTGTTCCTGTGTAATGCGTACCAGTTTATTGCGATCCTCTTCGCGTCCTCGATAAAACCAGTGCTGAGTTTCACCTTCTCTCAGATAAGCGTGAACCACGCTATCAATTTCTACCTCCTTGCTGAAAACAAGCACCCGGTCTTGGTTGAGGTATTGCTCACCATACTCAAGGTCGACACCAAATGGAAGTCGACGGCAATCTCCTTCGCGGTCTCGCATTATAGCGACTACTCCCTCAAGCTTACCAACTTCGCCTAAAAGCTCTAATCTCTCAGGACCTTTTTCTTTTTCGGCCATCGCCTTTAATACCTGGTTTATTTGATTAGTAGTTCTAGAGAGGGTCGGGCAATCAGTGCAGGGTAGATTTGAGTAAAAGTAGGGAAATTCTCGATTCTTGTATTCAATCGCCTTTTGATCTTCAGATAATTTGGTTGCCGCCTTGTAAGCATTTAGCAATTGCTTGGCCTGACCTTTATGTTGATTAACGAGGTCTGTAATTCCCAGCGCCCAGGGAATGGTAAATAACAAACTGAATAGCAGTAAAAAATAGACTCTCACGGAGCCCTTTTCGGTCTTTTTCTTGGGGAAATCAACTAAACCTGACTAAAGGGGCCAGGTTTTACTTGCGGTAATTTCCGAAGCTCTTTGAAAAGGTGATGATGGTGGAGTCTTGGTCTGTTCCCTCTTCTACCGCGAATCGGATGAAGGGAGCGCTAATATTGACTGAGAGGTCCCAGGGTTTATAGATGATATTTATGCCACCGGAAATTTGGAAATTGGAATAATCAATTTTACCCTCTCCTGCCGAACCTATGGGGGTTCCTTCACAAGTTCCTGTCTGGGTGTCTGAGAAAGACCCTGCTCGAATTGTTTTGACCTTATAGGAGCGACATTCTTCGGTCAGAGGAAGTTGAAGAAATGCAAAGGGGTTGAATGCAAAATTTTCACCAACATCCCATCCAATTTGTCCGCCAATAAGAAGTCCTCCAAAAAAATTAGAGGATTCCATATCATAGTCTATTAGATTCTCATTTGAATTGATGTTGGTTTTTTTAACATTTTGGGACATTTGGACCCATTTAATAAAAGGGCCGGCTTGGATTGTCCAAGAAGGGATCCAGCCATCTTGCTCGAGAACTTGAAAAAATAGTCCTCCGCCAGTAGTAAGAAAATTAACTTTGACATCATTTAATGAATCCCGTGTAGTGAGGCTTCCACCAAATTGAATGTCGGTAGTAAAGCGGTTGGCCGAAAGACTGCTATACCATCCCCACCTCTTAGAGAGACCTTTAGAAAAATTAGCAGCAAGCGCCTGGCCTTTAAATTTTTCTACATCTCCAACAAAATTGGAGTCACCTGTATAATAGGTCGGCTGAATGGCCAGCTTCCAGGTCTTCTCCTTAACCTTAAGCATGGGAAGTGGAGGATTAGAGAGAAGAATTGTATTCATATCGAGGCCACCGGCTACGCCGATATCTACTCCAAATACCTGGGCCTGACTCTGATTACAGAAAAAAAAGTTTAATAAAAAAACTAATCGAATTATCATTTTAAATTCCACTAAATTTAACAAGAACAGTACATATCATTCCCACCAGCATACAAACGGTGGCATAGCGAAAGCACATAAATTTATAGATCACAATTTTTGAATTAACGATTATATGTTCGACGTAATCGAGTTCAATAGGAGTCAGTTGGTGATCGGGCATACCGAGCTTTATCGCCAATTTTTCGGCATAATCTTTTGGTTTATAATAGGCCGCTCGGATACTAGAGAGTAGATTGTCAAAATCGTTATATTTAGAAGGCAGTCTGGTATAGCCTTTTCTAATCATTTTTGGAACATTGAGACGCGCGACAAAAGCTGAAATACAAATCAAGATGGCAATGACGAAAAAAATCAACCCCATGAAGTAAAAGATTTTTATATTTTCGCCGATATTTTGTTTGCTATCTAATAGTCGAAATAAAATGAGTGAGGTTACCGCCAAGAGCGCTCCATTTTTTCCTTCAGCGTAGCGCAGGCGTTCAGAGGAATATTCGTAAATTTTTTGTAAATGTGGGACCATTATGCCTCCTTAATCGCTATATAGCGGGTGAGGAAAAGTGAAAGCAATGATAAAAAAGCGGCCATATAAAATGGAATTCGCCAATCTACTAACCAAAGTATACCACCAATATAAGGAATTATAACCGCTGCTATATGATTAATAGTAAAGCTAACCCCTGCGGTAGGGGCCAGGTCAGCACTGTCTGCGATTTTTTGAAAATAAGACTTAGTCGCCATTGAAAAGCCAAAGCTTAAATTATCGAGGATATACAGCGCCAATGCTGCCCAGGGGTGATCGACCAGGGCATACATTAAAAAAATTATGATAAGAGAAAGGTATTCTAATTTTAGCGTGAATTTTTCACCCCAACGGTTTATTATTTTTGCGATTTGAGGGTAGATGAAAAAATTAATCGCGTTATTTAGAACAAAGAGAATCGAAATAGTGGTGGCCGACATTCCATGGCGCTGTACAAGTAAAAATAATGCGAAGACAGTAAAAATTTGGCGTCGAGCGCCATTTAAAAAAGTAAGGGCATAGTAGATCTTGTATTCTTTCTTAAATACAAGACCCTTTTTCTGAACAGGAACCTTGCTTTCGTCAGGTAGAAATTTAAGGGCAAATAGAGTTCCCAGTACTCCTAAAATTCCAAAGATTAAATACAGTGTTTTGAAATCTAGCAATTTTGTTAAAGGAGTAATTGCAATTCCTGTAAGAATTGCCGCAAGGGCACCATAGCGTCTTAGATTTGCAGTAGCACTTGGAAAATTGAGCTTGCTAAAATACTGCATCGAAAGGGATTGATTAACCGTCTCGTAAAAATGAAACCCAGTGGACATAAGAACAGTAGTTGCCACCAATCCCCATTTGGTAGGGAAGTAGCCGGTCAGCGCGACTCCTATTGAGAGCAGAATGGCAGAAAAAAATCCAAACCACTTTTCTTTAATTATAAGAGTTATATAGACGGCAGTTAAGGCCAAGAAGCCAGGAACTTCTCTAAATGCCTGTACAAGTCCAATTGAATCACTTTGGAGACCGATGGTATCGACTCCAAAGTTATTAAAGAGGGTTCTCCACAATTGAAAAACAATGGTGCTGAAAATAGTGAGAATTAATAAGAAACCGTAGGTTCTCTTCTCATGAACTTTCATTTCCATAAATTATTTCTTATCGTAGATCTCTCTAGGATATCCTGGACGTTCTTGGAGTGTTTTAGAATACTCCATGAGATGGTTAAAATTTCGGCCAATATCAGCGCTATGGGCCCAACCAACAGTGTGGCCCATCATAATATCGGCAGCTGTAAATTGAGTTCCTAATAGAAATGTATTTTTACTAAGGTGATCATCCAGAACCTTTAAATTCCTTTCAAGTTCCCATGTACAAGAGGCATTAACTTCAGGGACTCTCATGGCCTCTGGGTAGAGCCAGCGGTGCTTGGCCATAGTCCAAAGAATGGCATCTAATTCATTTTGTCCAAAGCACATCCATTGATCGTAGCGGGCCCGATCGCTTGTTCCGGCCTTTGGCACAAGTTCTTTTTCAGGGTACTTGTCTCCAAGGTAGGTCATAATCGCCACGGATTCTAATAACTTTAGGTCTCCATCAACTAGGGCGGGAACTTTTCCTAGGGGATTAATTTCTAGGAATTCAGGGGCCTGTCCACCACCATCTTGTAGGTTTATGGGAATTATTTCACAATCAACTTGCATTTCTTTGAGCATCCAGCGGACACGTATTGAGCGAGAAATACTGAATTCATATAATTTCATAAAGACTCCTTGATATTGCTAAAACTAGCTATTACTTTTTAATTTCAAATCTACCGTACGCCATAAATACCAGCAGGCAATGCTTCTAAATGGACGCCAGCGCTCTGCCCTAACTGTAAACTCTGAAGGGGTTGGCATTTCCTTTTTGCCATCTAGGAGCATTAGGCCCTTTTTTAGTCCGTAATCGCCGGTGGAGATAATATCTGGCCTTGCTAGAGTGAACATCAGAAACATTTCGACTGTCCAAGGACCAATTCCCTTCACTTCAGTTAGTTTTTCAATCAGTTCCTGATTACTAAAAAGATGCAGCTCCTCATTTGCGGGCAACGAGCCATCTAGGCACCTTGCTGCCAAATCAAGAATTGCTGTGGCCTTATTTTTTGAGAGCCCAGCATATTTTAACTCGTGAACTTTAAAGCCAATGACTGCTTCGGGGCAGAGGTTTTCCTTCTGGCAAAAAACCAGATCTAAAAAGCGGCCATAAATAGTTGAGGCGGCACTGCCTGCTAGCTGTTGAAAAGTAATCGAGCGACAAAGAGACTCAAAGAGATTTACTTTTTTAGGAGCTTCAATACTACAGGGGCCGACTTGCTTTATAATGCAGGCAAGTTGCCGGTCTTTGGCGAGAGTTGGATAGTAATCATCAAAATTAAAACTCATAAATAATTCCAATAAAGGGTATTGAAGTACCAATAAATAGCAAAGAGGGTGAGGCATACCAAGGCGCGCTTCATAAAATGGGTATCTTCGTCACAGAGGTGTCTTATCTTTTCCAATAAACTACCCAAAATAGGAATTGTTAGATGGCGGTCAAGTTTCGAAAAGTAGAGGCGGCGAGTGAAAAGTAATGCCAATAGTGTGAAAACAGTAAAATCTAACAATATTGGGAGAGTGCGACTTATCATTGAAAACTGAATGCTTTTGATGCTCTCTAAATCGTTTAAACAATCGGTCTTTATTCCTTCGTGCGGGAGAGCATGACATTTTTTCAATTCGATCGCGATAAACCCTTCATAACAAGTTTTTTTAAAAAATGGACGGCTTATCTTCTGACAGTAAGTGCTATCTTGTTGCAGCTGGGCCATTCCAATATGAGCATTGTCGGAGGCGTAATATCCAACAATAAATGCAGAAAAAAAGATGAATATGAAGATGTACTTAGTGAAGGATTCTCGCATTGGGCCATTATAGAAGAATTGCTCTAATAAGTCTTGAATTGGTTAAATATCGAGGATAATGTGCTCTTATGAGTTTAGAACAAGTTCTGTCGCAATTCTCAGGCTTTAACGTTGCCGACAGCATTCAACGTGGCCTTGAAAAAGAATCTTTAAGAGTTACTCCTGAAGGTAAAATATCAGAAGAAAACCATTTTGAAGGTCTTGGTTCGGCCCTTACCCATCCCTTTATTACTACCGATTACGCCGAGTCTTTACTAGAGTTTGTAACTCCGGTCTTTAAGAGCCCCGTAAAAATGTTAAATTTCTTGGAAGAGCTGCATATTTTCACCCTCTCTAAAATGGGTGATGAGGTTCTCTGGGCCAATAGCATGCCTTGTTTTTATGATAAAAATTCTCAAATTAAAATTGCTGAATATGGTGTTTCCAATGTCGGTAAAATGAAAAATTTTTACCGGCAAGGTCTTCACAACCGTTATGGTTCAGTGATGCAAACAATTGCGGGAATCCATTTTAATTTTTCTCTAGAAGATAAGTTCTTCAAAAAACTGCAAGAAATTTCTGGAGACCAAAGTGACTTAAAAGATTTTAAGTCAGACCGCTATATGCAGATGGTTCGAAATATCCATGTATTTTCATGGATGATACCTTTTCTATTTGGTTCTTCTCCTGCAATCTGCAAATCCTTTTTATCTAAAGAGGGTAAAAATTCTGACCTATTAGATTTTGATACGGTTGGTACTCTCTATTCCCCCGGCTCTACTTCTTTGCGGCTGAGTGACTTAGGTTATACTAATTCTAAGCAGGGAAAGATTAATATTTCCTATAACGATATTAGTTCTTACGTGGCTGGACTTCGCGGGGCGATCATTACTCCAGATTCAGATTGGCAGAAAATCGGCGTCTCTGAAAATGGCAGCTATAAGCAGCTAAATGCTAATATCCTGCAGATTGAAAATGAATACTATAGTGGAGTCAGGCCCAAGCAACCAATTAGAAGTGGGGAATCTCCCACAAACGCATTATTGGAGCGAGGGATTGAATATATAGAACTAAGGTCGGTAGATCTCAATTCTTTTTCCCCCATCGGAATCGACCTTGAGCAGGTTTACTTCCTAGATGTATTTTTAATATTCTGTCTGCTGGAAGAAAATAGTGAACTCTGTCCACGGCGGACAAATGAGTATCGTCATAATCAAGAGCAGGTAGCAAAGAGAGGCCGTCAAAAAGGTCTTATATTAGTCGACCAGCTTGGAGAAATAACTCGTGAGGACTGGTCGAAGCGAGTCTTTGAAAAATTTAAAGCTATTGCTGGAATGCTAGATTCTAATGGAGGCTCTAGTCATTATACTGAAGCCATCGCAGCTGAATCTAAGAAAATCGAAAATACTGAATTGCTAAACTCCTCACGCTTGCTGGCCGAGCTGAAAGAAAAAGATGAAACTTTCTTCCGCAATACACTCAATCGCTCCATCGACTTCTCGAATCAGCTCAAAAGTAAAAAACTTTCCGACCAAAACTATTCGGAACTTCAATCGGTAGCGGCACGTTCTTTGATAGAACAAAAAGGAATAGAAGCTGAGGATTCTCAGGATTTCGATTCTTTTCTAAGTGATTATTTCAAACAGAATATATTACTTTAATTTATTACAACTGCGGGTATGCATTAACTCGCAACCTTTCTTAAAATAACTGTGAGCTTCTTTGGTTGACTTCAACTTTTCTAAATAGAGCCCTAGATTGTAACAAGCTTTTTCATGATTATAAGCGCAGGCAATTGAGTAGTAGCGCTTGGTTCCTTTTAGATCATTTTGAAGATCGTAGTGGTAACCAAGCTCAAAGCAGGCTGCTGAATATTTCTTACTACAGGCCTTTTGATAAAACCTATTCGCATTTTTTGAGTCATTCTTCTCATCGACATAATGATTGCCCAGTAAATAACAAGTAAAGGCATCGTTCTTACAGGCCTTTTCTAATTGCAGTAATGCTCCATCCTGTCTTGTCTTAAAGAAAAGATCCATCAAACCAATATTTGTGCAAGCGCGGGCATGTTTTCTTTTACAGGCCTTCTCAAAATACTTATGTGCTAATTCAGTCGACTCTGGAGGTAGAATTATTCCGGTTAGGTAACAACTGTGGATATCCCCACGTTGGCATCGCCTTTGGAATAGCTTAGTAGTGTAGGCATTGGCCTTTATTTCAAATTTATCGGGGTCAGTCTCGGGTTTACTTTTTATCGGTTCCCACTGTGATTGCCTCTTTTTAAGAAAAGAGCAAGAGCTTGTAGAGAAGATAATAGTTGCGATGATAAGAAGGAAATTTAGTTTTTTCATAGGGCTATTTTAGTAGAGTGCCAAACATTGCCTTAACACGTAAGCGGACCACCGCAAATAGCGCCTCGAAAATTATTCCGCCACCCATTTTAGATTGACCATCCCTTCGTTCATAAAAAATAATTGGCACTTCTCGAACTCGTAACCCAGACAGCCAAACTTTGTAATTGAGCTCGAGCTGAAAAATATAACCTTTGGCGATAATATTATCTAAATTAAGTGCCTGCAGGGCCTTTCGTGTAAAACACTTAAAGCCTCCGGTGGTATCAAATACTGGAATCCCTGTTACTGCGCGAGTGTAGATACTGGCCAAATATGAAAGTAGTAACCTTCTGAACGGCCAATTGATAATTCGAATTCCTTCGATATAGCGCGATCCTATGATTAGATCATTTGTCTGTGCTGCTTCAAGTAAGTCTTTGACTTGGGCGGGGTCGTGGGAAAAATCACAATCCATCTCAAAGACATAATTATATTCTCGCTCAAGGGCCCACTTAAAACCGGTTATATAAGCACTACCAAGTCCTAGCTTTCCAGTTCGCTCAATCATATGCAGGTTTTTGTACTTGGCCTGCTTATCTTTAACCACTTTGGCAGTTCCATCTGGGGAACCATCTTCAATGATTAAAAGAGAGACCTCCGGATAGAGTCCAAATAAGGTATCCAGCATCCGCTCGATATTATCGATCTCGTTATAAGTCGGAATAATGATGAGAGTCTGATTAAATGGCAGCAACTAGCGCTCCAAACGTGGTTTCTTTGTATGCCTCTTTTTACACCCTGGGCAATCCTTTAGCAATGCCTCTCGGCGCAGGTATGAGGTCATATTGTGAAAATATTTGACCGCTGACTGCCCTGCACTAGTATCTAGTAGCCAGGCAAACTTGGAGACTGCCGGGAACTTCTTAAGCAAGATTGAGACTACTTCAGCACCCAGGTAAATCTGGCCACTCTCGTCAATATAATGCACATCTATCAAACACTGCTCGGGGTCGAGTTCTGGAAACAGCTCGAATATATCGGGATTCCTGGCGGAGATCATATTGATCTTATCGCTGCCCTCAAGTCTTTCTAGAGACAATTTGAAGCGATTGCAGAGGCTGCACTCTTCATCAAAAAGTAATAAGGGGAGTAATTCTTCTCTAGATCTTTTTCTGCTCATGGCAACATCCTTGTCGCAAAAGTATTTTATTATTAAAGGTTTAGAAATCCGCTTCTAAATCTTTCCATTTCTTTTGATAGGTAAGTGATAGCACTCTAAAAATACTAGTCTCACTGTCTTTTCTAATTTCTGCCGAGGCTGCCGCTTTGGCACCGAATCGCAGGATATTTCCTTTTGAACTTTTCTTACCTTTTTTCTTAAGGGCAAAGGGATTAAATTTGCCTTTCTTATTGCGTTTCTTTTTTCCACCGAGTCCACCGCCACCGCGAAAGCTTAGAACTTTACTTTTACCATAGCGCTTACCACGTTTATTATAAGCAGCAATACGATTGGCCCCTCGAAAGCGGGCTATATTTTTGTCACTACCAGCTGGTGCTTTGGTAGTCGCCATTAGGGATGCCAGTTTAGGAGGAAAGCCTAGACCTTTAAGTGAATCAAATTCTTTTTTCTGAGCATTGCTAGTGACAACTCCACCGAGGCCATCAGGAATTTTACCTTTAATATCACCTAATAATTTACGGACAGCATTCCTGCCAGCTCCGGTACCTGCCAGATCACCTGAACTTAAGTTACCGCGCGCTAGATCGCGTATAGGTTTAAAGCGGGTGGTCGCCAGGGCATTCCCAGGAGCTGTGATTTTGATGTCTCCTAAGAATTTCTGATCAAAACAAGTATTGGTGGAAGTACACTTACACTCCGGATCGGGCTTCATATTAATATCGATACAAGTAACGGGAATAAAACCTGGCTTGGGCTTACGCTTGGCAAGCACATTAGGCAGGCAGTATTTGGGATCGTATTGAGTTTCTGGTT
>JABGVH010000114.1 GCA_018646195.1 Halobacteriovoraceae bacterium | reverse complement strand
TGGGCCATTCCTGGTGTGCCTGGAAAAGAGCATAGAGTCGGTGGTTTAGAGAAGGCCGATGGTTCCGGTAATGTCTCTTACGATCCTGAAAATCATGAAAAAATGGTACGTATCCGTCAGCAAAAAGTTGATAACGCTGCCGACAATATTCCAGCACAAGAAGTTGAAGGTGACTTGACTGGAGATGTCTTGGTTCTTTCTTGGGGAGGAACTTATGGGGCGACTCATATGGCCGTCAAAGAATTGAGAGAGCAAGGAAAAAAAGTATCCCTGCTGCATCTTAAGTATATAAATCCGATGCCTAAAAACACAGAAAGTATTTTGAAGGGCTTTAAGAAAGTCTTGGTCTGCGAATTGAATGCCGGTCAAATGCGAGACTTGATAAGAAGCCGTTTTAACGTCCCTGCGGAAGGTTATGGAAAGATTCAAGGCCTGCCATTTAAAATTTCAGAATTAGTGACCGCAGTTAATAATTTATTAGAAACACTTTAAGGGGATTAGCATGACCGAAATGCCAGCCTATAAGAAAAAAGATTTTGTCAGTGACCAAGAAGTTCGATGGTGCCCAGGTTGTGGCGATTACGCCATCCTTTCTTCAGTTCAAATGGCGATGACAAAAATTGGCAGGAAGAAAGAAGATATCTGTTTTGTTTCCGGTATCGGCTGCTCCTCTCGCTTTCCCTATTATATGAATACTTATGGAATGCACACGATTCATGGTCGGGCCCCAGGTTTTGCTAGCGGACTAAAATGTGCCAATCCGGACCTTGAAGTTTGGATGATTACTGGCGACGGTGATGGCCTTTCGATCGGTGGGAATCACCTTATTCACGCTATTCGGCGCAATATGAATATCAATATAATTCTCTTTAATAATGAAATTTATGGACTCACTAAAGGCCAGTATTCCCCTACAACAAAGGTTGGTTTGGTTACTAAATCTTCCCCCTATGGTTCACTAGATCGCGCCTTTCATCCGGCGAATCTTATTCTCGGTGCAGGTTCTACTTTCTTTGCTCGAACTATCGACACTGACCCAAAACATATGGCAGAGACATTTCTTGCTGCTTCACGGCATCAAGGCTGCTCATTTATTGAAGTCTTCCAAAATTGCATCATTTTCAACGACAAGGTTCATGACGCGAGTACAAATAGGGCGACTCGTGACGACCATACAGTGCGTCTCGAGCATGGCAAACCGCTTATTTTTGGTAAAGAAAAAAACAAGGGCATCGTCATGAATGGCGTCACTCCAGAAGTTGTGACCTTAGGTGAAGGCGGCGTTTCTGAAGATAAACTTTTAGTACATGACGAAAAGTCTGACTTTCTTGCCAGTATACTTTGCAATATGAAAGGGCCAGATTACCCAACGCCGCTAGGTGTATTAAGGGCTGTCGAAGATGGGGTTTATGACGATGCTATGACGGCTCAAATAGATGCTGTAAAAGAAAAGAAGGGACCAGGATCTATGGATGCGCTTCTTAATTCTGGGGAAACCTGGCAGGTTAAATAATTCTTAAGCAGAAATAATTTCTTTCTCCAAATGGTAGTTATCCAAGGCCAATTTGGATAGTCAATCCACGTGTTTTCGAGTATAAATGGGGTGTGTCACTCATTATTATTTTGTTAGTTACTAGCTAGCATTAGCACTCTCTAGAGGCCCAACTATGTTGAATCTTAAGAAGGGATTGGACCTGCCATTGGCCGGTGCCCCGGAACAAAAAATCGATACTTCCATTAAGTCCAAGCGAGTCGCATTAACTGGGGCCGATCATATTGGAATGAAACCTAGCATGTTAGTCAATGTCGGTGATCAGGTTAAGATTGGTGATCCGCTTTTTTCTTGTAAGAAAGTAGAAGGGGTTATTTATACTTCTCCAGCTGCCGGTAAAGTGCTTGAGATCAATCGAGGGGCCCGCAGGGTTTTTGAAACAGTTGTCATCGAAGTGGCAGATAGCGAAGAGCAAGTCGAATTCAAATCTTATAGTGGTAAAGAAAATAAAGATATTAAAAGGGAAGAAGTGGTTGCACTCTTAGTTGAGTCCGGTCTCTGGACGGCTCTTCGCACTAGACCTTACTCAAAAGCTCCCGCTGTTGGAAGTGAATGCCATTCACTTTTTATAACTGCTATGGATACCAATCCTCACGCACCAAACCCTTCTGTTGTGATCGCAGAAGCTGCAGAGGATTTCAAGTCTGGGGTTAAATTCTTAACTCGTTTAACCGCCGGTAAAACTTTTCTTTGTAAAAGGGCAGGGGATACAATCCCGGCTCCGGATTGCTCGGATGTTGAAGTTAAGGAATTTTCAGGACCACATCCTGCAGGAAACGTAGGAACCCATATTCATTTTACAGACCCAGTTCATGCCGAAAAAATGGTTTGGCATATTGGCTATCAAGATGTCATTGCGGTCGGAATACTTTTTACCAAAGGTAAACTCTCTACCGAGAGGGTAATCTCCCTGGCAGGGCCTATGGCCAATGGACCACGTCTATTGAAAGTTCGTTTAGGGGCATATCTCCCCGCCTTAGTAGAGGGGGAGAAATCAAAAGGCCAGGTTAGAGTTGTTTCGGGCTCGGTTTTAAATGGTCGAAAGGTTGAAGGAAACTTTGAATATCTCGGGCGTTTCTCAAATCAAGTCTCTCTTTTAGAAGAAGACTCTGAGAGAGTATTTCTTGGCTGGCATTCTCCAGGTTTTGATAAATTTTCGGCAAAGCCGACCTTCTTATCTTCACTTTTACCAGGTAAGCTTTTTAAACTTACAACTTCTACCCATGGTAGCCCTCGAGCGATAGTACCTTTTGGAAGTTTTGAAAAAGTCATGCCATTAGATATTCTCCCAAGTCATTTACTTAAAGCATTATTAGTCAATGATAGCGACGAGGCTCAAGCATTGGGTGCCCTTGAGCTAGATGAAGAAGATTTAGCTCTTTGTACTTTCGTAAGTACTGGGAAGACTGACTTTGGACCCCATTTGCGCGAAAACCTGACGACGATCGAAAAAGAAGGATAAGAAAACCATGAAATTTTTACGAAATATTTTAGATGCTCAACACAAACATTTTGTTGGTGAAGGGAAACTTGTAAAACTTTATCCTCTCTATGAAGCACTCGATACCTTTGCTTTTACTCCAGGAGAGACTTCAACTGGAAGTGTCCAAGTACGCGATGGAATCGATTTAAAAAGAGCTATGGTTACAGTGGCAGTTGCATTACTTCCTTGTGTTTTAATGGCGATGTACAATACCGGCTACCAGGCTCACTTAGCTTCCGAAGGAATGGGACTTGCTGACTTTGGTTGGAGAGGAGCGATTATGAGCTCTTTAGGTGTCACTCAAAGTTCAACCAGTCTGCTTTCAAATATTTTTCTTGGGGCTCTTTATTTCATCCCGATTTTTCTCGTAACAAATATAGCGGGTGGTTTCTGGGAGCTTCTCTTTTCTAGTATTAGAGGACATGAAATTAATGAAGGATTTCTTGTTACTGGAATTTTACTTCCTCTGACACTTCCTGCGACAATTCCACTCTGGCAAGTAGTGCTAGGGGTAAGTTTTGGCGTAGTAGTTGGTAAAGAAATATTTGGAGGCACTGGCAAGAATTTTTTAAATCCTGCATTAACCGCTAGAGCTTTTCTTTTCTTTGCCTATCCGGCTGCTATTTCTGGTGATGCGGTATGGGTAGCGGTCGATGGGTTTACCGGCGCAACTGCATTAGGGCAGGCAGCATCTGGTGGCATGGCGGCCTTAACAGTTAGCTGGAAGCAAGCCTTTCTTGGACTAATTCCTGGCTCTATGGGAGAGACGTCAACTCTGGCCTGTTTACTAGGAGCCGCTCTTTTACTGGTCACTAAAATTGCTTCTTGGAGAATTATGCTATCAACCCTGCTGTCGGCTGGGATTTGCGTTTTAATCTTAAATCAAATCGGTAGTGATACCAATGCTATGTTTGGCTTAACACCGGCCTGGCATCTGGTACTCGGGGGCTTTGCCTTTGGTCTGGTTTTTATGGCGACGGACCCAGTAAGTGGGGCGATGACATTCACAGGGCAATACGCTTACGGGGCCTTGATTGGTTTCATGATTATATTAGTAAGAGTAGTCAACCCGGCTTATCCGGAAGGGACAATGCTTGCAATACTTTTTGCTAATTGTTTTGCCCCCCTTATAGACTGGTTCGTTGTTAACGCAAATGTTAAGCGGCGTCTGGCCCGAGCATAGGAGATAGAGAATGAAAAAAGATAGTGTATTAAAGACATTTTTAGTTGCCGCGGCACTCTGTGTTTTCTGTTCTATACTTGTTTCAACTTCGGCGGTTATGTTGAAACCTCTGCAAGAGGCTAATCGTAAAAATGATATTAAAAAGAACCTCTTAATGGCCTGTAAATTACTAGATGACCCTAATATATCTAGTGAGCAATTAGAGAAAATTTACAGCGAGCGAGTGACCGCCAAAGTGGTTAATATAGAAACTGGAGAGTACGATTCAAGAGATGCAGAATCTTTTGATGCAGTTAAGGCGGCCAAGGCCCCCGCAACTTCAATTCAAATTCCCAGTTCAAAAGATATTGCCCGAATTAAAAGGCGAGGAAAATTTGTAAAAATATTTCTTGTCGATCATCCAACTTCAGGAAAATTAATAGTGCTGCCCGCGCATGGCAAAGGCCTTTGGTCTACCCTATGGGGCTTTTTGGCGATAGGAGAAGACCTTAAAACGATACGAGGATTTGGATTTTATCAACATGGAGAGACCCCAGGTCTTGGAGGAGAGGTCGACAACCTTGCTTGGAAAAAAAGCTGGGAAGGCAAACAGGCCTTAGACGATGCACTCAACCCAATAGTTAAAGTAATAAAAGGGCGCGCAAAAAGCGATTCTACCACTGAGATTGACGGGCTATCTGGAGCAACTCTGACTAGTAAGGGAGTGAGCAATCTCATTCACTACTGGTTGGGCGAGCACGGTTTTGGAGCCTATTTGGCAAATTTAAAAAGGACAGGGTTATAATATGAGCGTTAAAAAAGCATTATTTGAACCACTGATAAATAATAATCCTATTGCTCTCCAAATTTTAGGAATTTGCAGTGCCTTAGCAGTGACAACTAAGCTTGAAGCTGTCTTTGTGATGTCTTTTGCCGTCACGCTGGTAACTGCTTTCTCTAGCCTAGGTGTCAGTGTCATTCGAAATTATATACCTTCGAGTATTCGAATTATTGTACAGATGACAATTATTGCCTCGCTGGTGATCGTTGTTGATCAAATCTTGAAAGCTTATGTATTTGAAGTTTCAAAAAGTATGTCAGTCTATGTCGGTTTAATTATCACCAATTGCATTGTTATGGGACGGGCAGAAGGCTACGCCATGAAAAATGGCCCCTTGATGAGCTTTGTCGATGGAATTGGTAACGGACTTGGATACAGCATAGTGCTTATCTTTGTAGGAGTATTTAGAGAGTTATTGGGTAGTGGCAAATTAATGGGGTTTAGTATCCTACCACTTACTTCTGAAGGTGGCTGGTACACTCCAAACGGATTAGCACTTCTTTCTCCCAGTGCTTTTTTTCTAATTGGATTTTTTATTTGGGGAATTAGAACCTGGAAGAAAGATCAAGTTGAAGCAAATTAATTTAAGGAATAAGTTATGACAGAACATTATTTAAGTCTCTTTATAAAAGCAGTCTTTGTCGAGAATTTGGCCTTGTCCTTCTTCCTCGGTATGTGTACCTTCTTGGCGGTTTCTAAAAAAGTCAGTACTGCCATTGGATTGGGAATTGCTGTCGTAGTGGTACAGTCAATTACTATTCCTGTTAATAATTTAATTTATACCTACCTTCTTAAAGAAAATGCTTTGGCATGGATCGGATTAACAGGTGTAGACCTTTCCTTTCTTGGACTGATTTCTTATATTGGTGTTATTGCAGCAATGGTTCAAATCCTTGAAATGGTCCTCGATAAATTCTTTCCAGCGCTTTACAGTGCACTTGGAATCTTTCTTCCATTAATTACCGTTAATTGCGCTATCTTAGGTGGTTCACTTTTCATGGTTGAAAGGGATTATAATTTTGCTGAAAGCATTGTTTACGGTGTCGGTTCGGGAGTCGGATGGGCCTTGGCCATTATGGCACTTGCAGGCATTAGAGAAAAAATGAAATACAGCGATGTTCCTGACGGACTTCGAGGATTAGGAATAACTTTTATTACAGTAGGATTAATGGCAATTGGCTTTTTAGCCTTTTCTGGAATTCAACTCTAAAACGGAATTTAGGTAAGCGAGAAACTTATGAATGAAATTGCACTTGGTGTCACAATGTTTACTTTGGTGGTCTTGGCCTTGGTGGCCTTGATTCTTTTTGCTAAATCAAAATTAGTAGAATCTGGTGACGTAAACTTGAATATTAATGGTGAGAAAGAATTTAAGACTTCTGCCGGTGGCAAGCTGCTTAATATATTGGCAGACCAAAAGCTATTTGTCTCCAGCGCCTGTGGCGGTGGAGGGACCTGTGGTCAATGTATTGTAAAAATTCATGAAGGTGGGGGAGAAATACTACAAACAGAGCTTTCTCATATCACCAAAAGAGAAGCAAAAGAAGGGTGTCGTCTCTCGTGTCAGGTAACCGTTAAGCAAAATATGAAAATTGAAGTTCCGGAGGAAGTCTTTGGTGTTAAGAAATGGTCGTGTAAAGTGCGATCTAATCATAATGTTGCGACTTTTATTAAAGAACTTGTATTGGAACTTCCTTCCGGTGAATCAGTCCCTTTTCGCGCGGGAGGATTTATTCAGATTGAAAGACCTGCCGGCCTTGATATTGACTATAAAAACTTCGACGTAGAGGAAGAATACAAATCGGACTGGGATCATTTTAATATTTGGCAATATCGCTCAAAAGTTGATGACCTCACTACTCGAGCTTATTCAATGGCCAATTATCCGGAAGAGAAGGGCATTATCATGCTTAATGTTCGGATTGCCTCACCTCCTCCAAGATCGGCTCCCGGAATTCCTCCTGGGAAAATGTCATCTTATATTTTTGATTTAAAACCAGGAGACGACGTCACTATTAGTGGACCATTTGGAGAATTCTTTGCTCGCGAGACTGAGAAAGAAATGGTCTTTGTTGGCGGAGGTGCTGGGATGGCCCCTATGCGATCTCACTTATTTGATCAGATGAAAAGAATAGGGACAAAGAGAAAAGTCTCATTCTGGTATGGAGCACGATCCGAAAAAGAAATGTTCTATGTTGAAGACTTTGATGGACTTCAAAAAGAGAACGAAAACTTTAAGTGGTATGTGGCACTTTCGGATTCTCTTCCAGAAGATAATTGGAGTGGCCATAAAGGATTTATTCACCAAGTCTTGCTTGAGAACTATTTAAAAGATCACCCGAATCCAGAAGATTGTGAATACTACCTCTGTGGGCCTCCTATCATGAATAAATGTGTCATTGATATGCTAGTAGACTTAGGAGTTGAACGTGAAGATATTATGTTGGACGATTTCGGCGGCTAGCCTTTTTTGTCTTTTATTCATCAATGGATGTTCAAGGAATAACGAACTGACCTCTCTCCATGGGCAAACCATGGGAACAACTTACCACGTCAAATTTATTCCAGATACTGAAGAGAACTTACAACCAGAAATAGAAAAACTTCTGATTGCTATCAATAATAAAATGTCCACCTATATTAAGAACTCTGAAATCTCCAACTTTAATCAGAGAATTAAAAATGGGACTTGGGAAATAATTAGCCCTGAATTTTTTGGTGTTGTAGAGCATGCATTGAATTTAGCGGCAGAGACAAATGGAGCCTTTGATCCCACTCTTGGTCCACTTGTTAACCTCTGGGGTTTTGGCCCAGGTGGTGTTCGAAAAATTCCCAGCAGTAAACAAATTGCTATGGCCAAAATTAAAACAGGCTTTAATAAAATTGAGTTAGATAAAACCTCTAAAAAAATCCGGAAAAAAAATGCAGGTGTTTACCTCGACCTTTCAGCCTCGGCTAAGGGGTATGGGGTAGATCAAATAGCTAATCTCCTAGAAAAGAAAAATATTTCTAATTATATGGTGGAAATTGGCGGAGAAATTAGAACTTCTGGAAAGAAGGTCAAAGGTCCTTGGAAAATCGCTATTGAAGCTCCACAACCCGAGACAAAAAAGCCGTATCAAAAAATTTTAAAACTTGGCAAGATGGCCTTAGCCACTTCGGGGGATTATAGAAATTTTTTCAAAGCAGGGGATCAGCATTTTTCTCACACCATTAACGGAAAGACCGGCAGACCAGTGGCGCATAGCCTGGCCTCTGTCAGCGTTCTAGACCCGGCTAGCTGTATGAATGCCGATGCACTAGCAACCGCATTAATGGCGATGGGTCCTGAAAAGGGATTCGCATTTGCAGAGGCACGCAATATTGCCGCCTATTTTATTTATCGGAAAACTCTAGAGGGCAAGGTCCATTTTATTGATAAAGCGACCTCCCTATTTACCAAGTGGGTGAATCCTTGAACGACCAATTTATGAGTACGCTATTAGTGACTATCGCTGGTTTCTCAATTTTTATCCTGCTAATGGCGGTAGGAGTGATTTTTTCCAATAAGGCCCTTAAGGGCTCCTGTGGTGGACTTGGTAAAATCATGGGTGCAAAGTGTTTGTTTTGCAAAAATACCGAGTGCAAAGATAAGGTGGTGAAGCCTTGAATCCTATGCAAATTATGGTTGTCGATGACGATAATGACATACTTGAAATTATCGTCAATCAGATTAAAGAACTAGCTTTAGATATTGAGACAGAAACCAGTTCTAATGGCTATGAGGCGCTGACAAGACTCCGCCAAAAGAAATTCGACTTATTGGTGACCGATTTTTCAATGCCTGTCCTAGATGGCGCAACTCTTATTAAAGCTCTTAAGTCTGTTGAAGAAAATAAGCGTCCTGAGAGTGTTTTGATGCTTTCTGGTTATGTTGAAAATGATGACCAAGCCGATGGCGTTCATTATGTAACTTATATGCCCAAGGATTGTCTAAATACTGAGCTCGATGCTTATTTGCTTGGAAAGTGGAATATGTTTAAGAATTCCTCCTTAAAAGCGCAATCCGATGAGGATTCCCTAAGGAGTGACGGGCGTTATGTACCTGGTCCACTCGATTCAATTAGAGTTGATCTTCTTTTAGACCAATGTACTCATATGACCAGAGTTCGGGATGTTTCTGAAACTGGAATTGGTCTCGTAATACCTTTTCTATTTGATACCCTAAAAATTGACAGGTCTATTGATGGAGTACTTTGTTTGCCAGGTACGAAAGGAATAAAATTCAAAGGTATTGTCCGGCATAAGGGAAGTCATGGTGCTTATTATGTTGGCGTTGAATTCTCTCAAATGGCAGAGGAAGAATTAGAAGTCCTGAAAAAATTTTTAAAGACCAAGAATGGATAGAAGCGAAAAGTTTCTCGATTTTCTAAATAAGTTATGCTTAGGACTATTAGTCGTTGTGACAGGCTGGGCGGCCCTACTTAACAGACCACTGTTTAGTGATGGATCATTGCGCGTCTACGATTTTCTGACAACTCAAAGTTTTCCACACAATATGCCCTCGCTGAGATGGACAACCCATTTTATGCAAATTCCCAGCTGGATTTCCTATAATTTCTTTAAGGGTGACTTGGCAGTAAATTTAGGACTAACTGCATTTAGTTGGAGTTATGCTTTTTATCCCTTATTAGGATTACTATTTGTACTTCGCTTTGTCCCTAAAGAGGAAGAATTTTACCGGAAATTTTTACTGATAACTTTTATTTGGATAATACATCCAGCGTCACTTTTTGCTGTAAATTATGTCAATGAAAGTGCAATGCTTTTTTTATTTGCGACAACCTTGATTCAGTTTCATTCCAATCGGAATTTCTTCTTACCTTTAATCCTGTTGAGTTTTTTTGGACTGGCGGTAGGTTATGAGTCTGGAATTATTTTTGTTCCGGTATTGGGCCTGCAAATGTATTTAAAAAAAAGGACTGGAGACCTATCAAAACTAAGATTCTTAATCCTCAGTTTTACAGCATGTCTTGTCGCAGCTTGGCTATTTAAAGAGCTCTATCGCTTCGATACAGTAGTAACTACACCTCATACCATAGGATTCTGGAGCTCATTTGGACGTTGGCGCTATTCACATTTACATAAGGGCATTACTTTTATTCCAATTTCTTTATGCTTACTCTTCTTGTTTAAAAACAAAACAAAATTTCAAGTATTACCCTTATTACTTGTAGGACTCTGTTTTTATTTTTCAATGGTTGATATTTTCATCCGCGAAATTCCCATGACAGCTGGTTTGGCATTTGACCTTAGGGTCTGGGTGGCCCCCTTGCTCGGGATAAGTTACTTTTTTTTCCATTTCTCACACTGGAAAGGGTGGGACCGCTTTTCGGTGCAAAAAGAGGCGGCCAGTAAAATTATCTTATTGGGGCTTTTATTAGCGGTGAGCCACGAGACCCTAGTAAATAGTGGTCTAAGAGAAGGAATTAATTATTACCAGCAAAAGATTGAGGGAAAGTCGGGCTGTATAAAACTAGAGAAAAATGAAATTGAATACTTGGCCGCCCACTCGATAAGTGATTGGGCCATTCCGTATTGGTCAATTGTGATGGCCAAGCAAGAGAAGATTAAACTTGTTCTAGGAGATGATTTCTACCTCGATAGATTGCCACTTTGTGGTCGAAAAGGGTTTAAAGAAAAAAGAGGGCTTTTAAACTTTAGTCTCTCTTTAAAAGGGAGTCCATTATCAAAGTAAACTATCTATACATTCTTATACTTCTTCATTTTTCCCTAACCGTCTTTGCCGCTCCAGCGAAGGCCTGCAATTGGAAAAAAGGGAAACAACTAAGTGGTGTAATACATAAAAAATTTAAAGAAACGAGCTCTTTACAAGAGCCTACTCGGGGCTGTGAGAAAACTCCCAAACCGCTTTTTTATCTGGCGGAAGACGGTGCTATAAAGAAAATTTATAAAAACCAAAAGAAAAATAAAATTCAAGGGTTGAGCATAAATGGTGATTTAGAAGATATGTCAGTAGGACCTTGTCCTAGTAATAACGAACAATGCTTATTTCTCGCTTACATAGGGAATAATAAGGTCTTTCTATTAGGCCAAGCCTATAACCGCTTAAAGGTGGCGATAATCCAGCTGAAGAATTTAAAATTACTTGAAACAGTATACCTGCGCTACCAAAGGCCATTGGGATCTGGTTACCATGTAGAGGATTCTGAAGCCTTTTCTGTTCATCCGCAGTCCGGAAATTGGTACCTCGTGACTAAATTTCCTCCAAATAAAATATATAAATTAACTCGAGAGCAAGTACAGAAATCTGCCGGGAAAATACAAACTATGAGCTACCTGGGAGAATTGAGGCTCTCTTCTCTAGATGGCATTACGAATGCGGAGGGCAAAGCGAAAGAAAACTATCAGAAGGTTACAAGTATGGATATCTCGCCTAATGGTAAGAAGTTTATTTTGGCAACTTACGGTATGGGAATTGAGTACTATGCCAACTTAGATCAATTACAGACCTTGCAATTAGGTACTTCTAAAATATTAGATTTAAAAAACCAGACTATGAAATTAGAAGTTTTACCCCAGACTGAAGCGATAACTTATACCAATTGTGGATTAGGCTTTGCCTACGCAAGTGAGAAAAATAAGAAAAGAGAAGGTAATAAGTTAACTCCCTTTGTACATACGATGAATTGCCACTGATTTTATTCGGACTTAAAACCTTTCGCTGCTGTACCGCCGCCATCTCCGCCGCCGCCGTTATTATCATCAAAATTAAAAGGCTTACCATCTTTTTTAATTCCTTGCTTAATGGAAGGGTCTGATGGATTTGATTCTTCGAGACGAATCTCTTCGGCTTTCTCCTTGGCCATTTCGAGGACTTTCTCTAGGGCGTTGAGAAGAGTTTGCTTTGGTGGAAACTCAGGATTATTTTTACAGTAATCACTATCCTCTTTATAAAAGGTGAGAGTAATTGAAAAAAGATTATAAATTTTATTTGCGAGGATTTTGTTCATTCCTCTATTGGTCAAAAGATCGACAGTGGGAGAGTAAAACTCGTAGGGACCTTTAGAAGGTGTGTACCAGTAGGGAAATCCACTTTTTACCTTTTTAATTTTGCGGCGAGACAATATTAGGCGGGTTTTAAAGTCGAGAAATAATTTCTGGTCTTCATTTTGGGTACTATTGAACTCGTCGATTCGTTTCTTAATGGCGGAAAAATCGGGATCGTTCTGTAGTAGATCACCAAGGGCGGTCTTTTGATCTTCAAGACAGCCATCTATTAGTTTCTTAAAGCCTCTCTTCTGATCGGATTCTTGTTTTTTGAGATTGGTAAATGTGTCAATAGACACTTCTGGCGGTTGTCCCCAGGCACTAAGAGAAATCAAAAATGTTAAACAAAGAATTATTACCTTCACATAAAATTTATCGGTATAAATTTGTAAAAGCTGAGTGGCTAGTGAATAATTGTATAGTGAAGGAATATGTAATTGGGTGAATCAGTTGTTGGTGCCCGGGGCGGGACTTGAACCCGCACAGGCGATAAGCCCGAGGGATTTTAAATCCCTTGTGTCTACCAATTCCACCACCCGGGCGCTACTGATATGAATGGAATAGCAGTGATTTTGGACTATATGAAGGGAATTTGTCAATTGAAATGCCATTGGTTTGTCACTCTTATGTTAGTGATTTTAGGGACTTCTTGCGGGAGCGAAGATCGTAAGCAGCTGCGTCCAGTCAAGGCCAAAGCGGTGTGGTTTAATGGCCCTGAGAGCTTCGCTCTAAAGAATCAGGCAGGAGAATTTCCAACCCACGCCTTTTTTGATTTGGCCCCCTACCCACTTAAGAAGCAAAATAACGTCAATTTCGTACTCTTGACTGCCCCTAGAAGTAATTATGGCTACGGCCTCGATTTGGTTTCGGGACAAAAATTTAGGCGCTTTAACTACTGTCCCCAAAAAGATGTGTGGAAGCGTTACTCAAGCGATATTGAAACCCCTAGGTTTGCATTGGGCATCGTTCCGCGAATCTTGGATCAATTAGGTGAGCCTCAGAGCATCATTGTATTTGGAAAGAAAGAGTACCTGGTTCCAGAGTCCCTCGAATTGAATAATACCGCAATTAGCCAGAGAGTCAGAGTTGTAGGAGGGGTAGTTGAGCAGTTCTGTAGGTCTTTCCCATGTCTCAG
>JABGVH010000054.1 GCA_018646195.1 Halobacteriovoraceae bacterium | reverse complement strand
GGGAACCTTGAGGGCCATCGCTTCGAGCATGGCGTAGGGCAGGCCTTCACTTTTTGAAGCTGAAGTTAAGATATCGATTGAGCGCAGGAAGTGATCGGGCTCGGAGACGTTTCCGAGCAAGTGGATTCGGTGACTCAGCCCATAGTCGTCGATCATTTTTTTGAGTTCATCTTTTTCGGGGCCATCACCGGCAATTAAGAGAATGAAGTGTTCGGGAAGTTTTCTGAAGTAACCAATCAGGTACTTGTTTCCTTTATGTTCATCGAGACGAGTGAGACAGCCCACTAAAATTGAATTTTGATGTGTTCGGTATTGATCCCACTGGTCTTCGAGGTGGGTGTCGTCATTTGATAGATTGAGTCCATTGGAAATTATTTGGAAGTTCTGATTCATGGTGAGCCCGAGGTTTTGTGCCTGCTTGAATTCAGAAGTTGAAACAAAGATATTTTTATGAGTGAAGACGTTTAATATTTTGTCTAAATAGAGTTTTACTTGGTCAGCGAAATTTTTAGGGGCATGCACTCCGTGGAAAGTGTGAATGACTTTAATATTAAAGAGGGTCAGGAAGCGCGAGTAGGCGCCAGCTCCCCGGCCATGACTGTGTACGGTTTTGATTTGGTGCTTGTGACAGAAAACTAGGAGTTGCAGTAATTTGAATAGCGAAAATCGGCGATGGGGCAACTCGAAATGGGCGTAGCCCTCAGCTTGAAATTGCCCGCCATAGGGACTCTCTAGCGGCGAGGCTATATAGGTCTGGAATTTTTTTTGCTTTTTTAGGAAGCCGGTCAGGTCGCTGACATGTCGAGGCCCTCCCCCTAGGTCCGAACGGAGGGTGATGAGCAGTAGGTGGTGTTTAATGGTCGTTGCGCTGTCCGTCATTGTCTTTTCTGTTGTTTTAACTTCTCTTCTTATAAACTGGTAATAATGACTATCTTATCAAGAATTAGAACAAAAATCGAAGAGTTGCGTGGTGATGCCGCTCTTTCTCTTTGGCCGGTCTTGCTGGCGGCCTTAGTTGTGACCCTGCAACACGCCTGGGTCCAAGGATTCTTCCACGATGGCAATTTATACGCCGCTTTTGGCAAGAATGCTTCACTCTATGGCCATTGGCTGGTGCCTCACCTCAGTCATAGTACCTATGATCAGTTCTTTCAGCATATCCCATTTGTCTTTGTACTTGAGGGCCTCTTCTTTAAACTTTTCGGGGCCTCTTATTTAACCGCCCGTCTTTTTTCGGCCTTTTTTACTCTTCTAAGTTTAATCTGCCTATATCGTTTCTTATTGCAGCAGAAGGAAAAAAAGTGGGCCTTTCTTTCGGCGGCGCTCTTTGTCTTTATACCACCACTAATAAAGAAGACTCGTTTCCCCAATCTCGATGTGCCGCTAATGTGCTTTATGCTCTTAGCGCTCTTTTCATATTACCGCGCTAGCCTTGAGGGGAAGTGGCGCCAATGGTTATGCTGTGGTTTTTTCTTTGGTCTTTGCCTTCTAACAAAAGGGCCATTGGCATTTTTTGTTCCGATAATTATTTTTGTCCACGCCTTTTTGATGAAGGACTTCTCGGTTTTTAAGAAGGGAAGGGCCTGGCTGGGCTTTTTGTTTGGATTAATGGTTTTCTCGCTCTGGCCGCTTGCCTTGTATTTAAACAATCAACTGCCAGTTTTTTATGATTGGTATCAGGCGACTATTATTGACACCATTTTTAAAGGAAGGGGCCAAGAGAGCAATCAGCTGACGTTGTATTTTGTCTTTTTACTTAAGCAGACCAATATTTGGTTTGTACTGGCCTTGATGGGTACTTGGAATTTCTTCAAATCCCGTCGCCACGACCGCTTATTGGGGCTTTCGGTGGCCTGGTTTTGGAGTCTCTTAATTCTTTTGAGCCTTACTAAATTTAAATACTCTAATTACCTAATGCCTCTCTATCCAGCAATGGCGATGTTGGCCGCCAATTCTGTCCGCTTTAAAGGAGATAAGTTTATAAGTTACTTTTCTTCCATTTTTAGGTCCCTGGCACTTACCCTTGGACTAGTTCTTTTAATTTTTCCGCTTACTCACCAATCCCGAAGGGATATTGAAATTACCAAGTCTCTTGAAATATTAAAAATGCATAATTACACCCCCACTGCTTGGGGAATTGTGGGAGAGGTTTTTCCCTTTTTTAATGCCGCCAATTATATTGGTTTTCAAAGTCACGGTGAAGTTTACGATATGTCATCCACCGGCCTGCTCTTTTGGTTACAGGGTGAAAAAATGAATCCTTACGTCAAGTTGGACAGCGAAGAAAATCTGGATATTCATAGTTGGGTTTTCTTAGTTTCTAAGGCGACGGTCGAGCAAATGAAAATTCGCTTTCCCGAGCGCTTTGAAAGTAAGCTGAGCACTTTAATTTATTTTAAAAAGAAGCAGATGTTTCTTTTAGCGCCTAGAGAGATCATTGAAAAAGGTAGCTACCTTACTTATTAAGTATTAAATTTTTTGACAGCGATAGAGCCCCCAAACCTTAGAACGTTTGGAGTACGTCTTCATGAGCTCAACTACAAATTCAGGATAGGAGAGGTAGTCTTCACGGCAATAGGACAGTTGCCTTAGGGATTCAACATGCGCCAATTGGTCGGTTAAAATCCATTGGACACTGTGATCGATCTGATCGACCGCCTTTTGATAATCTTTCTGATAAGTCATTTTGATATCATTCTTTTGATAAAAGAACATTTGATCGCGGATGAGATTGAGCGTGGTAATCCGATTCACCACCTCTTCTTTGTAGTAGAGGTGTTTGTAAAATTTTATGGGTGAGTAGGCGGGTCTGAAGGCACAGAAAATTAAAAGTGCGGCGTTTTGAAATATGACCAGTTTAACTAGCCAGTTAGGTGTTGGTAATTTCTTTTCAAAATGCTCCAAGAAGAGAATAGCCGCTAGCGGGCTAAAGAGTCCCAGTCCAAAAATAAAACGCAATTCTTTATGGCCTACCATGCTGTGAAAAACAAAGAAGGGCAGGATGGTCCAAAGTATTAAGTGCCGCCAGCGCTTGAGAATCATCCAGAAAATAGGAATAACAAAGAGCAGACTTAAGGGAGGGATGCCCCTGGTTATACTCTTGGTTAAGTATTTCCACCAGGGGTCGACTCCGAATCCAGAGGCCATGCCGACTACAATATTTTGGTAATAGTAATTATAGGGAGGGAAGCTCCATTCACCGTAGCCCCAGTAGTTTACCAGCGCACTGAGTCCTTGCGTTAGGAAGAACGAGGCAGTGATAAAAAAGAGTGAGGAAATCCTAAGCTTTCCGATCACTAAGAACCAGAGGCAGAAGAAAAAAACCATTACCGCCATTTGATAGCGGAAGATGAATGAGAGACCTAAGAAAAACCCCACCAATAGGCAATGGCCTAAGTTTAACTTCCAGCCCTTCTTTTCTAGCTCGAGACTCGGGGTAAGGTTTCTCAAGAGCTCTTTGGGAGTCAGTATGGTAACGATAAAAAATGCGTAAATAAAGAAATTGGTGCTGAGATTTTCAGAAGTTGTGCGGGCATGGAAGAAGGGTAGGTACCAAAGAAGAAAAATAAAATAGAGGCTAATCTTCTTCCACTTTTTAGAAACTATAAAACGTTCAAAGGAGATGGCCAGCAAGACCTGGGCCAGCAGACCGGTCATTGAGGAGAATACTCGCAAGACGGTGCTGAGATAGAAGGGATTATCCATTCCAAGAGCGTTCATCGTTTTTACGATTAGGTAGTAGAGACCTGGTTGCGCCCAAGGGCGAATCTGAACCGGCCACTCCCAGCTGAGTAATTTTTCGGGCGTGATATTTAATTTATAACCCATCCAACGCATTATTCCCAAATGCTCGTCCGGCCGGTGAAAGCCCTCACTGAAGAATGCGGTGACCAGGTGAAGAACCAGCGCCACTAGTGCCAACTTTTTTAATAGCTGCCACCATTCGGGGGATTCTTCTCTCAATTTGTTAATCTCTAATTTTATTGGACACATATAATTTTTCGTACTCGAAACCTAGGTATAGTAAAAAATAAAAGCTTAGGTAGTAATAATAATTGCAAAAGGCCTGCTTGCCAAAAAAGAAGATCAGTGAAAAGCAAAGAAATAGACCCAACGGGAGATTTCTCTTCACTTTTATAACCACCAGACTGAGAAGCAGCCCGACAAGCGGGATTATAGTAAAAAGCTTGCCGCTGGCAGAAAAACCGTAGTTTTTGATTAAGATCGCCGCTAGTGAGAAAGAATCGTACCGGAACTCTTGTGCTAGTGGGACTTTTACCGTCATCTCAATAAAGGCCTGAGGATTCCAATAAAAAAGTGGAAGAATTAGGACTAAAAAAGAAAGTAGGGAGTAGCCGGTTAGCTTGAAAAAAGATCCGAAGCCAGAATTGAGAAGCACCGAAAAACCGATCAAGATCGCCATAATTCCAGCATATTGTTTTGTGGCAACGGCGATGCCGAGTAATAGACCGGCAGCGACTAAGTTTTTTTCTCGTAGGAAGTAAAAAGTCCAGGCGGTGGCGCAAACCAGTATTGGATCAATCCAAGCCTGTTCGAAGACAAAGTTCTGTGTCGGTAGGGCAAACCAAAGTAGGGTCATAAGTAGGCCCACTCGGCGAGGAATAAAAATTTTAAGTAGCGCCACTAAGGTCAAGAGGTCGCAGAAGTTATGCGCCCAACGGATATCGTTAGTTATGTAGTAAAAGGCGCTTTGCAAGTAAACTACTACTGGCCAATAGACGTAGCCAGGAGCGTAGTCATATTTTCCGGCATAAATATCTTGGTAGCTCGCCCCGTAAGGATTAATACCCTTTAGAAAATACTGAGCACCTTGGGTGTTGGAAGTAAATACGTCGATCAAGGGATTGGGAGAACCAAAGAGAACCATAATTTTTTGAGAGAAAAGTATACTTAAGAAAAATCGAATTAAGGTCTGGGCATTTTTGGCGTAGGGATTAAAAAAGAGGTAGAGGTTACCAAAAGCACAGAACAGTGAAGTGACCTTGAGTACGCTATTAATACTTTCACTTTCGATGTAGATGACCCGCGGGTCGCGAGCGGTTTTGTAAAAAAAGTAAATGAGAACTAAATGCAGCGCCTTCTGGGCCCATTCGATAAGCACTTCTTTATCGATGGCGGCCATGATGCGACTCTTTAAATTGAAGGCCCAAAATAAGAGCCAGGCCACTAAGAGGTAGCTAAAGCGCCTGGCATGGTAATGGCCTTTTGTTCGCCAAAGATTTTCTCCCAATTCAGAATAGAGTAGGAAGGCGATAAAGAGAGGAAGTAGTGCAAGCAACACTTCTTTTGGTGGCGCAATTTTCTTTAGAAAAGATCTAGGCGCGCTAGCTGAAGTTTGTGGCAAAATTATTTTCCAATACGTAGAGGTTCCAGAGAAAGGCCTTTGAGTTCTTTTTCTTCTGCCTATGTCCCGCCAGCTCATTATTTATAAAATCTTGATCGAGCATGGGAGAGTTATTTTTGAATTGAAAGGCCTTCTCATCTAATAGCCATTCGCTTATAGGAATACCGAATCCTTTTTTCTTGCGGTAGAGAACTTGGTGGGGGAGCTCTGGCTCGAGGGATTTTTTGAGAAGGTACTTGGTGGTTTTATTTCTCAATTTATGATCCCAGGAAACTTGTGAGACAAACTCTGCCAGTTCAGTATCCAAGAAGGGCGCCCTCACTTCTAGACTATTCATCATAGAAGAGCGATCGACCTTAGTGAGAATTCCATTTTGCATATACATTTTGACATAGTAACGGATCGCCTGGTCGACACTATTTTGGTTGGCGCAACCCTCCCAGGCGGCCAGCGCTTCGGAGAAAAGTTCTTCGGGACGAATTTTCTCGCCAAATAATTTTTCGAGTTCAGGAATTGCTAGAGAGGACATCCATTGCGAGGTCCAGTATTTTGAAGGGTGATCGAGTCCCCTTAAAAAGCGCTTCACTTTGAAGTCGAAAGAGAGATTCTTATGGGAAACAGGAATGAGATTGGCGATGGCGGTCATCCATTGATGGCCACCACGAGGCATATAATTTTGATAAGTTTCAGCATAAGAAAGTGCCTTGAAGGGGTCGTACCCGGCAAAAAGCTCATCGCCGCCATCTCCACCCAAAACCACGGTGACAAATTTTTTGGCATATTGGGAGACGAGGTAGGTGGGGATAAGTGAGGCATCTCCCAGTGGTTCGTCTAAATTTTTTAAAACGGTTGGAATAATTCCTTTTGCTTTATTGATAGAG
>JABGVH010000118.1 GCA_018646195.1 Halobacteriovoraceae bacterium | reverse complement strand
CCCCAACATACAAACCCTACCCAACAAATAGAACTGCAAGGGAAAAGTCGCTCCCACATACCACTGGGCAAAAATCATCGGCACGTCATAGGGCTGCTTATGATGACCCCGATGCAGCCGCTCAAAAAAACGCTGCAACCAGCCCCACTGAATACTTGGGTCCATATGCAAGACATACTTATGCACCACCCACTCATAAAAAGGCGCCACCAATAACACAAAACCCAAGTACCAATGCTGAAAGAACTCGCCAGCAATAATCAAATAGCTACAAAGACCAGCAAGAATGGCGGCATAAATCCAAATAGAAAAATGGGAGATCCAAAGACTAAAAACTTTCTTCATAAAGTCACCTCTCTCCTTCCGGAGCGGTAACAAGCGGGAGGCCATCATTGCAAAGAAGCGGCTCATAATCAAGCCCAAAAACAGGCCATGCCCTAGGCAACTCACTGATTTCATAAATAGAAAATCTTTCAACCGCTGTGTACACAAATGTGTACACCTGCTAATATAACACCCAGGAGTAAACTATGAATAATTCTACCGTTCGCAATTTTAGAGAAAACCTAAAGGCCCACTTAGATACTGCCTCTACCGAACCTGTCGCCATCACAAGGTCTGGTGAACGCTATATTTTAATGGGAGAAACACACTACAATCAAATGAAACAAGAGATAAGCACCCTACAAAAATCCTTAATCACTGCAATGGAAGCCGCAAGTGAAAAATTATCCCCCGCTAACCAAATTGATGAGATTTTCGACAGCGCAATTGGTAAATCAAAGGCCAAGAAGCCTAAGAAAAATGTGGGGTAGATTAATTGCCAGTCAAAGTTATGTTTAGTGGGTCATTTAGTAATTCGTTAACTAGTCTCTTAGAGGCCAAAATTAAATACTGCCAAGAAAAAGAATTCGATTCAACTCCAATCATCGTGTCACTAAAAACCAAATTCATAGAAATCAACAAGCAAATTTCCAATTTTCCTTTCGAAGGAAAAGCGATTGGCGACTTACATTTTCATCGAAAACTAATATTTAAAGATAAGGGATCAGATTATTCCCTTATTTATCAAATCTTTCCTATGACCGCCATCGAATCTAAAGAAGTCGAATATATTGGGTTAAGTGATATATTTTCAAATCAAACCAACTGGGCCGAGAAAATTCAGAAAGTCCTACCCGTAGATAATTTCTTGGAATAAAAATTCAGAATTGAATTCGAATAGCGTCTTTACTTAAAAACCTGCCCTGCCCACTGTCGTACCAGCGCGCTCGATAATAGTATAACCCAGTTTCAGATTCAAAAACACGTCCGGTATAAGTATAAGAATTCTTAACTGCTTGATCTTGAGTTAGTTCGGTTCCCAAATTGTCGTAAACTCGCTGATCTCCAAAGCTGTCGTAGACGTAGCTTTGAACCAAGTTTCCAGTGGCATCGACAAGGTCGGTGACGGAGCCGAGACCGTCTCGAATATAGTAGTAGTCCTCGGTGTCTCTTTGGAGGCGAATTGGGTTATCAATTCCTGGTTCGTAGGTGTAGACGGTTTCGTCGTTTGAAATTAGGTCTCGTTCGACGTGGACTTGAGCGCCTAGGTGATAATAGCGAACGTCTTTAGTTGCGGTGGTTTTTCTGTGGCGTCTTCCAAGGGCGTCGTAGCCGTACTCTGCGATGACGGTGGTGGGCAGAAGAAGTCCTGGAGCGGTTTCGACCCTTAGGAGTTGGTCTTCGGCGTCCCAGGTGTAGATGGTGATGGCGTTAGATACCTCTAAGAAGTACTTAGCGGGATTGACCGGGCTGTTGCAAATTGAGGCACGGGAATTAATTGATGCCATTTTAAATGATATTAGGTTGGGTCTGTTAGCAGTCGCTGAATAGACTCTCAAGCTCCGCTTTTATCTCATCCCTAACCCGGCGATAGACTTCCAGGATCTCTTCTTCATTGTTCATGTCTTTGGCCAGCGCCGGTGGGTCTTCAAAGCCTATGTGGATGACTTCGGTATTGGCGGGAAAGGTTGGGCAGGTTTCATTGGCGTGGCCACAGACGGTGTAGATGGTTTCAAATTGCTGGTCTTCTAATTCTTTTAGGGTTTTTGAATAATGCTCTTTGAGGTCGATGCCAATTTCCCCCATCACTTTGATGGCGTAGGCATTCATGCCGTGCTTTTCAATTCCGGCGGAGTAGACGCCGACTTCTTCCGGCAGTATTTGGCGTGCCAGGCCCTCGGCCATTTGCGAGCGGCAGCTGTTTCCTGTGCATAGGAAGAGGATTTTCTTTGGCGGCCAGCGGCCGGTGTTTTTGAGGTGTTCTTTATAGGAGTCGTCGAGGGCGTAGAATTTCTTGGCGTCGACCTGGACTATTTCTTTTGTTGGCAGGATTAAGGCGCTGAGCTTATTGCCCCAGCAGCAGCCAGAATCTATGCCGATGGTATTTTTTCTTATTGTTAATCCTTGCGAGGCCCAGTGTCCGTAGACCACTAGCTTTTTATCTTTGTAGAGCTGGTACCATGGGGGGTCTGACTCACGTCGTAGGACTTTTCCCTGCCCGTCCCAAGTGCGGATGCGGGTGATGGTATTTTTGTCCATGTCTTTGGGGTGAGTGTTGGGGGTGAGACCGCCGTGCACCACCATGAACTCGTCTTCTTCTATATAGGTCGGAAGGGTTTCCATCCAAGTTACCCAATGCTCGACTTCGCTGCCGAGTTCGCTCCTGACTGATTCAAAGGCGCCCTCGAATTTTCCAGTTTTGACGTGTTCGATAAAGCCTAGTTCGTGGTTGCCGAGAATGACTTCGGCTTTCAGGTCGTCGACTACTCGCTTTAAGACTCCCAGGGAATCGGGGCCTTTGTTGATCAAGTCGCCGACAAAGATCAAGCGCTCGTCGCCTTTGAGATTGAGTTTTTTTATCAGGGCATCCAGCTCTACTAGGCAGCCGTGGACGTCTCCGATAATGATAGTCTTGTTGCTCATGGGGATAGATTACCCCAAAGGCCTGCAGCTGACTAATTATTGGCCGTTTTTGGAACTGTTAAGTGCCTGAAATAGCGGAACTATTCTGGCCCAGAAGTTGCAAAATTAAACCTCATTATAATTTAGTAATGTCACTGAGAGAGAGACTATGAAAGCGTTTATGCTTTTGCTATTGGGCTGCCTGGCCTTTTCCGGTAGCTCCTGCGGCCTGCGGGTCCATCGCGATTTGATCTTAAAGGATCAGGGTTTCTCGCGTTTGTTCTCTTCTACCGACCCGTCTTTTGCCTCCCAAATTTCAAGCTTTGAATTGACCGCCGCCGCTAAAACCGGTGACCCAACTTTTAGAATTGGCGATATACCAATTAACTTTGGTGACCCGGAGAACGAACAATTCCAGGGGGTCTGCTTTGTCTATTCCAGCGGTGAGAAGGAAATCATCATTCGAAAGAGTTGGTGGGATGGAGCTTCTGGATTGGCGCGGGAATCTCTTATTTTTCATGAGCTAGGGCATTGCGCACTTAACCGCGACCACCATAATGAGACGGTGGAAGCGCTTTCACGCTTTTTTAAAACCAGTATGATGAATTCAGTGATTGTCGGTCCGGCCGATTACCTGCAGTTTAAGGATGAGTACCACGAGGAATTGTTTACCTTGAGTACCACTTCATTATTGGGTTCACTGGGACTTTAGTCGTCCATGCCTTCCGGCGCCAAGGCCCTTCTCTTGCGTTTTTTCCGTTTCTTCTTGCGCCTTTCGCGGTCTTTTTCTTTCGCTTTCTTGCGCCTTTCTTTGAGTTTCTTCTTCTTTCTATTATGCTTTTTCTTCAATTTGTTAAGTTGTGGCGAGGACGCCCCCTGCTCTAGCAATTGCTGTTTCTTCTTCTTAATTTTCTTATAGCGGGCGGCATTTTTGAGGGTGTTGATTTTAAGAATCTTGCCGTAGCGATTCTGCTCGGCCTTGGGTAATTGCTTGATGAAGGTGCGGGGAAAACGCGCCTTTAATATGGCCTTATTCTGACGGAACTCTCCCCGTCTTTTGAATTTGATCTCCGGTGAGTTGAAATTACTTTTTACCTTGCGACCAGCGCCACCGTTCATATTCCAATTCATGCGCTTGATAAATTTATAGGCGATGGGTTTGGTGATTTCAAAACCTTCTTTGATGAACATCCCCTGGCCTGCTTTGACCACGTCCATATCATCGGTGGCAAAGGACTGGACTTCCACCACCCCTTCTTCCACCGCCATAAAGACATCGGAGTAGGTCTTGTCTTTGTCGTAACCCAGGAAGAAGTGAGTTCCCTTTACTCCCAGGTTAATATCGGTGGTGCGCACTTTGAGGTCTTTTTTCTTATCGCGGTTGAAGAATTTAATCATCATATTACCGAGCTTTAAAAACAGCTTGGTGGTGAATTTCTTGGTCTTCTCATCGACTACATCCAGCTGCTCGATGATTAGGTAGGAGTTGGGGTCCAATTTAATTTTGGATTCGCCATAGGTGATGACTACCGTTGAGTCGTCGCCGGTTAAGATCTCGTCTCCGGCGTAGAGGCCATTGCCTTTGTTAAGCGGTGCCTTGGCGCCGTTTCGAATCATCTCGACGTCCCCGCTGACAAATTCAATCAGGGCGACTTCCTCTCCCGAGAATAGTGGGAAGGTCGCCAGCAAGAGCAGCAAGCACAAGCTTAGGGATAGTAGTGGATTTCTTTTTGCCAAGGCATTGCTCATAACGGCAGTTTCCTAGGGTTGGGCAGTAGGGCCTTTAGTTACTAATTATACCTGTTTATTGGAATTGGTTGGGGTGAATTTCCCCTCATAGGGACTGATTTGGCCTAGAAAGTGCCCTCAATTCGAGAGCTTAGAAAGGCCAAATGTCATTTTTTATTCACTTTTGAGAGGCCCTGAATTAGGGCCTGCGCTGGGCCCGTCTGATGACTTCTACCCACTCATCTAAGAGGTCTAGGGTGTCCGGTTGTAGTGACTGCTTGCCCTGGGGTCCTGGTCTGACTACCACCGGTAGCGAGTCCTGCTCGACCTGCTCGAGCACCTCTGATACCCAGCTAGCGGCGCTTGCCTGGGGCCCTAATTGGGTCAGTAAAACCAGCAAAATAATCCCATATTTCATCTTTGACTCTCCACTTTTAAGGACTTGGTTCCCCATTATAAGGCCGCTTTGGATTGCATTGGAGCAAATTTCGTTTAGTCATGGAAGTGCCTGATACCACTGCTTTATTTGGCCTTTTGAGGCCAATTCAAAGGCCCTCACGGGGGGCAAAAAGTGACCATTTTTAGAAGCACCCCCTAAATAATCAGGTCCCTAGCGGGGGCTCCGATAGAGGGAGTACACAAGGAGGTATCCATGAAAAAGTTATTTTATGGACTGGCATTATTAGGGCTTTTATTGTCCGGCACCAGCTGTACAGTGAGCGCCAAGAAAAAGGCATTAAATGCCCATAAGCAAGACAGTAAGAATGGATGGGCCGAGAAATCACATCATTATCGAAGCCTAGCTTCTGAGCGTTATCAGTTTCGCTATTAAGAAGTGAATAGAGGATGGTCCCCTACTTTTGGCCTTGGCAGCTATTGGTGGAGGGCCCGTCTCTTCTTTTCAAAGTACTGCTGGTGGTAAGTCTCCGCCGGATAAAATTTTACCGCCCCTTTAATTTCCGTCACAATTTTCTTATTTTTATAGCGTGAATTCTTCTGAATCCTGGCCTTGATTTTACTGGCAGTGGACTGCTGTTTGTCCCCGTGGGTGTAGATCGCCGAGCGGTACTGAACCCCGACATCTGGCCCCTGGCGATTCAATTGTGAGGCGTCGTGGATGGCGAAGAAGAGTTTTACTAATTCGTCGTACTTGACCCGCTCTGGATTATAGGTGACTTCCACCACCTCGGCGTGGCCGCTATTTTTATAGGAGACGTCTTTGTAGCTGGGGTTTTTGGTCTTGCCGTCGATATAGCCGACACGGGTGGCACTGACCCCGTCGATCTGGCGGAACTTCTCTTCGATACCCCAAAAACAGCCACCGCCAAAAGTCGCCTTGACTAATTTCTTAGCGGGGAAAGACTGCAATTTATTATAGCGCCCCAAAGAATCTGGTCCTGACAGGTAGCTGCCTGAGCCGTGGCCTAGTATTGGGAAAAGTAGAATAAGAGTCATTGTAATCAGTTTCATGGTGCCTCCATTTAGCTCTCCCATGGGTGACTTATTTTAGCATACAGTTACAGTAGCTAAAATCGGGGGCTTATAGAGACAGGCCATTTTTTACTTCTCAATCCGGTGCTGGCCGGCCTAGAGTCGCCCTATGAAAAAAATTCTACTTGCCGCCCTAATGCTTTTCAGCTGTGACGCCTTTAGTGCTGAATTCCGTGCCCTCTCCTACAATATCTGGGGACGCCCCTGGCCGCTGCCCTCCAAACCCAAACGCTTTCCAAAAATCAAAAAATACCTTAGTACTCATAATGTTGATGTGGTGGGTTTTCAAGAATCCTTCTCGAGAAAAGCAAAGCGCCTAAAAGACATTCCGGGTTTTCCCTACTACGCCCGCGGCAATGCTGGTTCACTACTGCGAACCAGCTCCGGCATCCTGACTATTTCAAAACACCCCATCGTAAGGGTCGAGCGCTTGCGCTATAGCGACTGCGCCGGGACTGACTGCCTGGCACGCAAGGGCGCACTTTTAACCACTCACTTAATTCCCGGAGTCGGTCTAGTGGATGTGGTCAACACTCACTTAAACGCCGCCGGTGGCGACGAAACTCGCGAGGCGCAACTTTGGCAGTTGATTCTCTTTATCAATGACCAACATGTTAGCGGGCGACCCTTGATAGTGATGGGAGATTTTAATTTTCCTCCGACTTCAAAGTTGTATGACCTATGGATAAGAACCGCCAATATCGTCTACGACACTCACCAAAAATATGTCGACGATAACCCCGAACTTCCCCAGTCGGTACGCCAGGGCTGGACCAAACCTAAGAAGAAGAATGGGAAACCGGGTAAAAGGATCGACTATATCTTCAGTGGCCTGGACTCAACTCACCTAAAAACAATCACTTCTAAGGTGATGTTCAGCAATCACCACAATGGTCGGGCGCTGTCTGATCACTTCGCCGTCGAGGCGATCTTCTCCACCGAGGATTAAACTCCAGTAATACATTAATAGCTGAAATATTCCGATAAGTTGGCATGAAAAAATGGCCACCTATAATAGCGTTTATTTGTCTTCTGAGCTTTCTGGTTTATGTTTCCAAAAGTCCTTCAGAAAAGTTTCCCAAAACTAGTAAGGGCGCTTTCTCACCACCTATCAAAAAGTTTGAAGGCATCCGGACGCCGACTTCGATAGCTCTTTCTAAAAATAATAAAATAAAAAATAAAAATATTTTTTCAAATAAATTAAACCACCAGCTCAAGGCCAGCTCGCGCCCAGGCAAGCGGTCTATTGAGCGCGGCCGCAGTCCCGCCAGTCGTTACTTCGAGGGCACTCGCAGCCTGACCTCCGGTGGCATTCAATTTAAAGTTTCTGACAACCTGGCGGCGGTGGCGCTTCGGGATTACAGTCAAGCATTGGGCGCCAGCGTCTTTCAAAATTACGGCCATCAATTCTATAAAAGTAATTCCGCTGTGGACGACTCCCTCAACTATAGGGAGGACCGCAAGATTGTTTTGCAAAACGGCGACACCGGGCAGGTCGCCCTGCTGACTGGCAATATCCTAGTCCAACTGCATGACGGCCAGAGCGCTCCGGCCCCCGCCCCAGATAAAATGATCTTAGTTTCCTCCCAGCCCCAGCTCGACCTCTACACCTATAGGCCACTTGATTCCCAGAGCATTGTCGCCTTGAAAGAACAGTTAGCGGCCAGCGGCCACTACAAAACGGTGCAGCTGGAAATTATCCAGGGAGGTGCCCATGCTAAGTAAGCTCTTAGTAATGACATTTTGTTTGGGATTATTGTCTGGCTGCCTGGTTAAAAAAAGCAGTACAAAGAGCGCCGCTCCAGATCCCACCAGTGACGTCACTGGAAATAATAATACCAATAATAATCCAAATAATAGCAACGGCACTCCCGGTCCCGACCCGCTAGAAGTCCACGCCTGGCACTTGAATAATACTGGCCAGTCGGCCTTCGCCGCCAATGGCGGAACTGCCGGAGAAGATATCAATATAGGCCAGGTGCGCGCCGCTGGAGTTAACGGCAGCGGGGTCCTAGTGGCGGTCTCTGATAACGGGGTTCAAATTGCCCACGAAGACTTGGCGGCGAATATTTTAAATGGCGCCAGTAAGAATTACGACCTGGCGGCGCCGCACTTTGGCGACCCCACTCCCAGTGGAGATGTCGGACACGGCACTATGGTCAGCGGAATTATCGCCGCCCGCGGTGACAACTCTCTGGGCAGTTTGGGAGTGGCGCCCAACGCCAGTCTGGCGGGGCTGCGCTATATCGGTGCCGCAGTCACCACCTCCATCATGATCGATCAGGCCAATGGGGTCTTTGATATTTTTAATTATAGCTACGGCGCCTACTCTTGTATTTTCAGTCCCGCCTCTAGCTTTCTAATCCAGCAATTAAAGTTTGGCAGCGAGAGCTTGCGCGGCGGTCTGGGTTCACTCTATGTCAAAGCGGCGGGCAATGAGTATATCGGACTGACCTCCGATTGCTTTCCCAATCAAGAAGAGGAAGACGTGCGCTTTTATTTTGGCAACGCCAATTTGGAAGAAGACCATAGCTATCCCTATCAAGTGGTAGTCGGTGCCTTAAACGCTCGCGGCACTTCGGCGACTTACTCCACTCCCGGTAGCAGTCTGTGGCTGTCGGCGCCTGGTGGGGATT
>JABGVH010000233.1 GCA_018646195.1 Halobacteriovoraceae bacterium | reverse complement strand
CATTGGTAGTCTCTAAAGGCAGTGCTCCCTTTGGCCGTGATAGTAAACTTTACGACACGACTTTTGGCTGGCGTTTTCCCAACCCAAAAATGGAAGAACTTTTCCCTCTCTTTGGCATGGGTGAAACTGCCGAGGAAGTCGCTAGCCTGCATAATATAGAGAGAGAAGATCAAGATCAATTCGCCTTAGACAGTCACCTGAAAGCGGTTGCCGCAGTAAAAAATGGCTCATTTAAGAACGAAATAATTTCGGTTCCAGTCAAACTGAGGAAGAAAGATTATGTAGTCTCTGCCGATGAAGGTCCTAGAGAGGATACTAGTTTGGAAAAATTGGCAAATCTTAAAGCGGTTTTTCGAAAAGACGGAACCGTTACCGCCGGGAACTCATCCTCAATGAATGATGGTGCTGCCCTAGTCGCTATTGTGTCTGAGGAATTTCTAAAAAAACATAAATTAACACCGCTAGTTGAGATAACTGGTGCAGGCATCCGTGGCGTTCATCCTAGTACTATGGGTCTGGGACCAATTGAATCGACAAAGGTACTCTGCCAAAAATTCTCTAAAAAAATCGATGATTTTGACGTCGTAGAATTAAACGAAGCCTTTGCCGCTCAGGCACTCGCCTGTATTTCACAATTAAAGCTCGACCCAGCAAAAGTAAATTTGCGAGGCGGGGCAATTGCACTTGGACACCCTCTTGGTTGTTCGGGGGCCAGGATTTTAACCACTTTAACCCATATTATGCAGGATAATGCTGGCCTTAAAGAAGGCCTCGCCTCTATGTGCGTTGGAGTTGGACAAGGAGTTTCTCTCAGTGTCAGAAATTGCCGTTAAAAAAATTTTAGTTTCGGCCTGCCTGGCCGGAGAAGAATGCCGCTATGATTGTCAGGCGCGACCAAATGCTGAAATTATAAAGCAAGTTGTGGAAGGTACCGCCATTCCCGTCTGTCCAGAGCAGCTCGGTGGACTACCTACCCCTCGTACTCCTGCTGAAATTATAGGCGATAAGGTAATTGATAAAAACGGAAATGATGTCTCAAAAGAATACCAAAATGGTGCTGCAGAAGCACTTCGGATTGCCAAAGAAGAAGGTTGTACCGAAGCCTACTTAAAGGCCAAAAGTCCAATGTGCGGAGTTGGTCGAATCTACGATGGCAGCTTTAGTGGCAGACTAATAGCCGGAGATGGAGTCTTCACTAAATTACTCAAGAGTCTTGGCCTTTCCGTCCATCGAGTCGACTAAACTCTTCCAACGACCCTTTATCAGTAATAAACCACTAGAGATTTGTCCACCTCGAATTGGGATTTCCTCAATCACTTGCAGGCTATTTAAAAACTCTTTATTCATTTTTTCTTTTTCAGTGCTCTTGAAATGATTTTCTTTGGGATATACTTCGAATACCCACACTTCTTCATCGAATTTAATTTTTTTCGCTTCGGGGGAATCAATATTAAAAACATTTAATACTTTTTTCTGATACTTATGCAGGCTTAAATTCTCTACGTAGACATCGTATGCCCAGCGTTCATCTACGAATAGTTTAATACCGTCTCTCTTATTTTTTAGCACTTCCACAACACTGTCGAAGTCAGTTCCAAAATCATCAATATAAAAATTCCTCAGCTGCTGTGTTTGGGGGAATAATAAAAAAAGCAATATTGGTATTTTGGTAAACCACTTACAGGAGTCTAAAACAAATCCGAGGCTAATATAAAAGAGAGGTAATATAAAAATAAAGTAGCGGATCTCAAATTCTTCCAGCGGAATAATAATTCTAAATGTAAGGTGTAATAGATAAGAAAGAAGAAAAGCCACCAGACAAGTTTTAAATAATGCCCGATTAAATGATCTAATTAAAAAAAGTCCATATAGAAAAATAACTATAAACCCAATGACTAAAAATATATTAAATTGCTCGGTATTATAATTAATCGAGAAAAGCCTAAAAAATCCCCAAGGCCCATCACTTTGCCACAACTCAGATCTTCTTGCTGCAAGATTAAAACCTCTGTCTGCGACTCTAAAGTAAAGAGCATAGAAACCTTTTCCTGCTGAAAGTAAAAGTAATGGAATTAAAAAAGACGAACCCAAGAAGGCATTTGTTCTTAAAAATTCAAAAAAACCTTTTCTACGATAGAGAATTAACAAAAATAATTGAATAGCAAGTACAACTGCCATGAAGATACTAGTGCCAAGGCCAAAAAGTGTGAATAAACCCCATTGTCCAAAATTTCTGCGATCATGGTCTTTAAGAAACTCTACAAAGAAGTACCAGCTACCTGTGGCGAAAAGAAGATAGAGAGAATAAAAACGGATATAGCGGCCATAATCTATTAAGAAAAAATTTGTGCAAAAGAGAAGAGATGCCCAAAAGGCCAAAGAGGTCCCTCTTATTTTCTTCGAAAAGAAATAAAAGAGAACAACTCCAAAAATGTAAAAGATTGCCGATAAACTACGGAGCGCATATTGGCTTTTTAGACCAAGACCGATCCAACCTTTTAGCAATAAAAAATAAAGAGGTTGTTGATCAGGTGCATTGTATAGATGATTTTCTAGTCCCGGCCAATAACTCCACCAGGGCATTTTACTGGTCCCAATCGAAAGTACCTCATTTCTTGAATGTGGTCCCACATCAAGATTAAAAAATACTAGGAAACTCGCCACAGCAAGAATGAGTAATAAGGGAGCATTATTTTTTAACCAGCGAGGAATTGCCATAATTTGTCCAGCTTACATTATAGTAATAGCTGGTGGTATTTTCAATGACTGCGAGGCTCTAGACGTCGATATGTTGGCTTTTTAATATCGCCACTCTTCTATAAGGGTCTGCTAATTCTATCAATTTTAGTGGCTTCAACCATGGTTCGCGACAGAGCTGGTCCAGAAGTGGAGTCTTACCTTCAACGTAAATAAAGGTAAACTCTTTCTCGATACTATTGCGTATAAAATAATGCCTTAGCTTTTCATAGGTTGAAATTGAGAGCGAATCATAGGAGAAATAAATATCCCCCAGTGGTAAATGAAAATGCTTAGAGGTTAGGTCCTGAAGCATAAAGTTGACGTTTTTAAATTCAAAAAATTTTCGGACACGCTCCGATTCACTCCAACGGTCATAGACAAACTCAAGTCCTAGCCCCTGGCAATCAGGCCTTGCTAATCCTAAATAATGTCCAACATTTCCAAAGCCTGAGCCTAAATCGATGACTCTATGACCCGGCCTTAATGAGGCCTGTGAGAATATGGTCGACAGGTAACCCATTGGTGTTCCAAGAGCATCTGAATTAACTCCACACCAAGTATTCTCGCCTATTTCATCCCAGCTTTCATTGTTCATTGATTTTTGAATCGCCGCAGATTTAAGTCCTAGCAAGGCCTCAATTGCCCATGAGCGGTCGGCCACACCCATCGTCTGATCTTCAACCAGGTATTTTTCAAAATTTCGCTGGGCCAAATACTCAGGAATGGTATTTTGAGTAGAAAGCTCTACCAAAGCACTTAAGATGCCGGGGTAATTTAAGAGCTGGAGTCTTTCCCTTTTATTAAGATTTTTCTGTAAAAAAGGCAGGATATATTGATGTTTGAATTGAATATACTCTTTAGCGTCCATATCTCTCGGGGAAGGCTGTTGTTAAAGTCATACCATCTTAGAAAAGATCGAGAAGTAATAATAGCGATCAAAATTTTCCGTCTTCCCTCGACCTGATTAGTCGGTATTTGTCAGACTCTATTAAGGCTGCCATCATATTAGTTATGAAAAAATTTATTCCTTATGATTATTTTCCAAATAAATCTGATCAAGAAATGCAAGCGAGTGTTGATGAATTATATAAGTTAATGCTTAAGCGCCGTACTGTCCGTGACTATGATTCAAGAACTATTCCGGAAGAATCAATCTTAAAGGCCATTCAGATTGCAGGGCTGGCTCCCAATGGCGCTAATAAACAACCTTGGCATTTTGTACTTATAAGCAATCCAGAAATAAAAAAAGAAATTAGAATTGCCGCGGAAAAAGAAGAAGCTGATTTTTACCTGCATAAACCCAATAAGACTTGGCTTAAAGACCTAGAGCCCCTCGGAACTAACGAAGAAAAACCATTCCTAGAAGAGGCACCATACCTGATTGCTATTTTTGCTGAAAATCATGAATTAGACGAAGAAGAGAAAAAGAAGAAAAACTACTATGTTTCTGAATCAGTAGGCATCGCCACAGGTATGTTAATCACCGCATTGCATATTATGGGACTCTCCACTTTGACTCACACCCCTAGTCCGATGGGCTTCATGAGAACAATTTTAAAGCGACCCCAAAATGAAAAACCCTACATCCTCTTGGTGGTAGGGCACCCTAAAGAAGGCGCAATGGTTCCGAACATTACAAAAAAATCTATTAGCGAGATTTGCACGACTCTCTAGATATGCACCGAGTCATTGATATTTTTAAGTTTCTGCTTGCATTTTATTAATATTCTTAATAATGTCGGCAAATGAAAAGTAAACACGCCCCGACAGATTGCCCTATTTGCTCCCATCCGATGCGACCCCGCTCATTCTCTTGCCGCCCCTGTGGGCTAGAAGTGAAAGGGCTATACCCCAAAACCCCATTTGCTGAACTAAGTCCCGACATGCTGCATTTTCTCAATGTCTTTATTCATTGCGAGGGAAAAATTAGCGATATGGAAAAGGCCCTGGGAATCAGCTACCCCACCGTCAAATCAAAGCTATCACAATTAAAGAAAACCGTTCAGGCCCCAAACCGTGACGAAGAACAAATTACAGGACCTTTAGAAATATTATCTCAAATGGAAAAAGGTGAGCTTGCCTACGAAGAAGGCCTTAGAAAAATTAAAAAACTCCAAACTAAGTCATAAAGGAATTTACCATGAAAGAAGAAATTTTAAAAATTATGGATATGAATAAGAAAGGTCTCTTAAACGATGAACAGGCAGCAGAGTTGTTATCTCAGTTACAGGTGGTTAACGAAGAAACTACTATAGATATCGAAGAAGAAGTGGTCATAGAGAAAGATGGGTCCGCAAATGGCCCCAGTGGATTCGACTTTAACTTAGACCTCTCAGGCCTTGGAAAGTTCGTAAACAATGTCGTAAATAAAGCAATGGAAGAAGTTGATAAAGGTCTCTCTGAAATAAAAATTAGCGAAGAGGGGGAGAATTCAGTAAATCTTTCAAAATACGCCGCTCCAAAAGGGGAAGATTTTCGATTCGAAGATAATAATTTCCAGATTTCTAATATCAAAGATATTGAACTTAATTCATCTGAACTAGCTGACTGTTCTTTTCAAGCTGCAAATATTAATGGCCTCAAAGTAACAGGAGGGCACCTTTTAAATTGTGAGTTTCACGGTTCCTCCATTGAACGCTTTGCAGTTAATAACACTGAACTAGATGATGTCGAATTTCATGGCAGTAAAGCATCAAAATTAAATATTATTGACAGCAATATTTGCGATACTGAGTTTCACGGCTCTTCATTAAAAGAATTAGCTATTAAAAAAAATAGTCAATTCCGCGATATTGAATTTCATGGGTGCTCAATTACTCACACCAACTGGGGAAATATTAAATTAGACGACGTCAAACTCCAGGGCCTCACTATTAAGGACTGCAATTGGGAAAATGTGGATTTTAGCGACTGCCAGCTGAATAACTTAAAGCTAGTTGACTGCCACTTGAAAAATATCTCACTAAGCAATTTATCGCTTCAGGATAGGAATCTGGAAGGTCAACTAATTGATGGAAATGAGGCATTTCTAAAGGCCCTTGAGGCCTCACCATTGGAGGGCGAGTAAAAAGTTCACAATATGATTGAGCTGGCCCTTTAGACTCGAAACATGGAATAAAATAAATACGATCGTAAAGAAAGCCAGGCTTAAAAAAAGAAGCACCATTAATAATTTGGCGCTGAAACTAATTTTCCTACGATCATGGAGTGCCGCCATCTGATTATCGATGGCCTCGCGACGGGCCCTATCACGGTTTGCCCTCTTATTGGCCTCATCTTTTTTCTGAACCTCTACTTCTGCAAGGGCCAATCATTTCTCCTAACTGGAGACTTTTCGACCTTTATGATGGGAGGTTGACTTTAATTACGGCATGGTTCCTAAAATTAGTACCTCAAAATTGAATAGCTTAAGTTATTGAATTCTTATTTTTTTAATTTAAGTTTTCTAAAACTATAAAATATATTGCGAAGATAAAAAGAAAATAGACTAACACTTCGTAGCGCCACAGATTTCTTATATTGAGGAGGAAGAGGATCCCAGTCAATTATCAGCGAATCTAAGAATGAGGCCATATTTTGCAAGCGCTTGGCCCGCTTAATAGGGTTCAATGACCTGTCTTTTGAGTACCACTGCCCTTTCTCATCAAAATAAGCACTTCCATCTGGATTGAGTAGTACATCAAATTGACCCGGCCTTTGGGACATTGGCGCTAGTGGAGCAATTTGCAAGGTACTGCCAATCGAAATTTTTCCAAAGAAGTGGCGATTATCATAAATGAATTTTTGAGTGAGGTAGAAATCATTCTCTTCTTCCCCTGGAAAGCCTATTATAAAAAGCCCGTGTACTTTTATCCCAACTTCGAAGCAATCCTCTATTATCCTATACCCTTCTTCTACGGTATTTTTCTTATTCATTAAGTCTAAGATCTTATTGGAGCCCGACTCAAAGCCAAAAAAGAGCTCCTTGCAGCCAGCTGACTTCATTTCCTTCAAAAGTGTTTTAGTTAACCTACGGTCTGCTCTGGCAAATGCCACCCATTGGCACTGCAATCCACCACTATTAATCAAGGCCATCAAATCCTCTAGCATGGCATGATTTCCATTTATCAAAGAATCACAAAAATAGAAATCAGTGACGCCGTACCTTTCGTTATGGGCCCTCATTTCATCAAAGACACTTTCAGCGGTCCGAATACGATAACTTTTCCATATTACAAATTCAGTACAGAAAGTACAGGAGGCAACACAGCCGCGACTCATCATGATTGGAAATTTTTTAGTCTTATATGACTCGAGATCATATTCTGAAAAATCGGGAAGGGGTAACTCTGCAAAATTAATAGACGGTCGTTTGAGCGGTTTGGTCTTTTCAACTAAATCTCGCGGGCCTACCAAACCGACTATAGAATCGATAGATTCGGCATTTTCCCACGCCTCTACTAGCTCTATTATACTTTCCTCAGCCTCTCCGATTAGGGCGGCATCAATAATCCCACTCGCAATTTTATCTTCAATCAGCTTATTGCCGTGAAAGACCTCTGGTCCTCCAAAAAAAACTTTTAGTGCAGGATCAGCTTCTTTTAAAATCCCAGCAACAAAAAGTGAGCTATAGAGATTCAAACTATTTACTGAAAATCCAATCGCTTGAATATCCTTACCCAATATTTTTTTTACAAAGCTGAGTAGAAAGGGCTTGATCAAAGGCAATAGTTTTTCTTTATAAAAACTAAAATTTCGTGTCTGATCAATTTTTCCTTCGTCCCAGAAGTCATCCCCTGTGTATTGGAAGTTTTTCCAAATATCCAAATTATCATCACTTAGAAATACTTGATGACCGGATTTTTTTAAAACGGCTGAAATATAGGCCATCCCTAGAGGGGGAATCTGAACTGGCCAAAATGGCAGGTGGGTTAGAGCAATCTTCATACCCTATCTTAACATGGAGCCCCCCCAAAAATGAAGAACCCCTCATTCGAGGGGTTTCTTTTATTTGACTTATAAAGGGACCTTAAAATTATTGGGGGAGTAACTATCCAATAAGTTTAAGGGCGGCTTGTCCCTGAGCGTTGGACTGAGCTAAAACAGAAGTACCAGCATTTGTTAAAATGTTGAGCTTAGTGTTTTTAGCTGTTTCAGCAGCATAGTCAGTGTCCCGGATTCGTGAGTTAGCAGCACTCAAGTTTTCAGAACTTACTTGTAAGTTTTGAATTGTTGAGCCTAACCTATTTTGTAGGGCACCTAATTCTGCTCGTTGTCCAGAAACGCTTTGAATCGCGCTATCTAGTGCAGCAAGTCCTTCTTGAGCGCCGACTTTTGAATCGACCGCAAGACTTTCAAGTCCAAGCGAAGCAATTGTCGAGTTTTGGTTAGCAGTATTGTATTTGATTCTATCTTGGAAATCATCATTATTGACCCCAATTTGAAAATCATACTGTTCCCCTGAACCGTTCAGAAGCTTCTTCCCGTTGAATTCCGTCACTTCAGAAATCCTTTCGACTTCTTGCTTCAAGTTTTGGTATTCGAGATTTGTAAACTGTCTTTCTGGATCCCCAACTGTGTCTGATGCAGACTGGATCGAAAGTTCTCTAAGTCTTACTAAGATATTTCCTACCTCAGTTAGACCACCTTCTGCCGTTTGAATGAGTGAAACCCCATCATTGGCGTTTCTTTCGGCTTGATTCGTCGAACGAATCGAAGCTTTTAACTTCTCACTAATCGCGAGTCCTGCGGCGTCATCGGCAGATCGAACAATTCTAGTACCAGAAGACAACTTACCTAAAGTTGCGGATTGGTCTGCATTGTTGACTCCGAGAGTTCGCTGGGCAGCGAGAGAAGTTACATTGGTGTTAATACGTAATCCCATAGATCCTCCTTGCTAATCGTCCCGAATCCATGGAACCAGGTCCCCTTACCGTGAGAACCGCGTGAGCATACTGCTCTGTGTGTTTTAAATTAAACCTTAATTTCGTATCAAGGCATGTGAATACTTTTCGTCCCTTCAGATTATTTCTTAAGCAAAATTTTCCACAAATATTACAATTCCAGAGTAATCAAAACGGTTACCAAGTAGCCGACAGTAGCGCTCAAGTAGAGAATTTAAAGAGAAAATTGCTTAAAAAATGGCGCCAAAAATACGATAAATAACCTATGAGTAGTGACGATGTAAATTCACCAGAAGACGGGTCTTCAGAAAAAGAAGAAAAGGATAAGAAATCATTAGTTTTCTTAACCCCACTTTGTGAAACCTTAGTCAAACTCAAAGAAGTTATCGATGAAACTGCAGATGCAGATGGTATCGAAGTCTTTGAAGTTGAAGAACTCGAAGAAATGCGCCACTTACTCCCCTCGCTTGGCCAATGCCTAATGATTGCTTCAAACCCAAGAAAATGTGCCCAAGCACTTCTGATGAATAAGCGAGCAATTAAAATTTTACAAACTAAGTCAATACTCTTAAGTGCAAAAAAAATTCCCAATAAAACCCTCGATAAATTTGTGAAAGTGGGTCTTACTGAGTGTATTGTCGAACCAGTTGCCCCTAAAACACTCCTCTATAAAGTACGCCTTCTTTTACGCTCAATTGCCAATCGAAAAAAGGGTGGAGAATTCCAAAAGAAGTTTAGTGAGGGCGGACCTGGTGAAGCCGAAGAGGCGATAGAAACCACTCTAAAAGGCAAAGTCGGACAAAGCGGAGAAGAAGAACCAGAACAAGAAATTAAAGATACCAAAGAAGCAGAAGTTCTCGGTGGTCCACTTGGAAAAGATAGAGAGTCCTCTTACGAAGAGCAAGAAATCGATGGACACCTCAAAGGGAAAGTTAATAAGCAAGAGGAAGGAGATGGGCCTGATGAAGCTCAAAACGAAACTGGCGAAGGTCAAGTAGACCAACTCGATTCCCATTATAAGGGAGATATCGATTTAGACAAAATTGATGAAGAAAACTCCGAAGAAAATATGGTTGGCGAATCCAATTATAAAGAAGATGTCGATGAAGACATGATTGCCGACTTAAAGAAGGAAATGGCCGAAGACCTGGGAGGCCATTATAAGGCAGATATAGAAAAGCAGATGGAGGAATTCAAAGACGAAATTCATAAGAATAAGAAAAGCATTGAAATCGAAGTAGAAGAAGAGGAAGAAGAATTAAAAACAGTTGATAAAGAAATACTTCCAGAACATATGACCGGTAAAGTCGGTAAGAAACTTGATATCGAAGTAGAAGAAGAGGAAGAAGAACTCCGCGATGTCGATAAAGAAATACTTCCAGAACATATGACCGGTAAAGTCGGTAAGAAACTTGATATCGAAGTAGAAGAAGAGGAAGAAGAACTCCGCGATGTCGAT
>JABGVH010000231.1 GCA_018646195.1 Halobacteriovoraceae bacterium | reverse complement strand
CGATTCCAGCTCCCGAAGTCCTCGAGACTTTCCGCCAGTGGATGGAAGAAAACTAAATTTACCTTATTTATCTTAAGATTTTCCAAGACTGCTAACCCCATTCACCTAAAGGACTCGCTTAAAGGGCCTTTTCAGGGCCTATGACGAAGAGACTCGGGTAAAACAAAAACTCTAAAATAAGTAAGCTAGACCGATAAGAAATCTATGCGCATTGGTATTGCTACAAAAATTATTCTCCTCTGTTTTGGCCTGGTACTTATGGCCTCGGGGCTATTAGGCGGTATTGGTCTCTACCGCAACTCGAATATCTTATTATCTTCTAAGCTACAAGAAACTGAGGGCGAGATTAACCTACTTGGGGCGATCGTAAATTCTCGTATTGATGAGCTCAAAAACGATGTACTCTTTCTCTCTTCGACGCCTCCTATTGAAGGAATTATTCGCTCAAATTCCAACAAAGGAGTCGATCCAAGAGATGGCTCGACCAATAAACGTTGGAAAGAAAGACTATCAAAAATTTTTGAAGAGATTATCCTTTCAAAAGAAAATTACCACCAAATCCGTTTTATAGGGACCTCTGATAAAGGCCGTGAGTTAGTCAGAGTCGAAAGAAAAAACGGGAAGATTCTTCACACCAAAAAAGCTGACCTACAATTTAAGGCCGGTTCAAGTTACTTTAAAGAAGCACTTCAGTTAGGTGCACACGAGGTTTACCTTTCGGAAATTACCGTTAATAAGGATTTTGGGAAAGTCGTCAAACCAGTTCGATTAATGCTTAGGGCAGTGGTTCCCATTTTTATTGATAGGAAAAATCCATTTGGAATTATTGTCATTAATTTAAGTTTTACCAAAATTCTCGACGAATTGAGAAAAAGGTCAGATGAAAATTCTTCTTATTTTGTGACTAATAAGAAAGGAGTTTTACTTTTTCATTCGGATAAGCAATTTGATTTAGGTTACGACCGAGGTAAAGAAGTACTGGCTTCCAATATTTTTCCATTAACCAAAGGTTTTTTTAAAGGTAAGAGAACTTTAAAATCACTTGGTGTCGATGATAACTCCAACGAAATTATTACCGGAATGAAGTTACATCACAATGAGATTAGGCAAGACGATTTTATTGGTATTTTTAAGGCCACCCAGAGAGATGTTTTGCTCTCCAAAGTTAAAGAGGGAGTCTATAATTATCTACTTATAATTTTTTCCATCATAATTGTGTCGATGATTCTGGCCTTTAATTTCTCTCGCTACCTAACAGAGCCTCTTAAAAAGCTGACGCGTTTTATAGAAGATTTTACTAGCAAGGAAGAAATTCAAAATATTAAAGTAGATGTCACAAGTAATGACGAAATTGGAGTCCTCGCTAAAACTCTGAATGAAATGTCAGAGCAAATTATAAATAAAGATAGTAAATTAAAGTTGCAAAATCAGGCGCTCGATAACTCTGCAATTGTAGCTGAAACAGATCCAAATGGAGTCATTACCTACGTCAATGATAAATTCTGTATGATCTCCGGTTACGCTCGCGAAGAGTTAATTGGTAAGGATCACCGAATTCTTAACTCTGGCCATCATTCCAAAGATTTTATTAAAGAAATATGGTTGCATATATTATCAGGTCAAATTTGGCGCGGTGAAATTAAAAACAAGGCCAAGAATGGAGAATTCTATTGGGTTGATACCACAATTTGCCCATCAACGAATTCCAACGGTCAAATTGAAAAATTTATTGCTATTCGTTTTGATGTTACCTCTCGTAAGAAAGCTGAGGCCGAGCTTCAATCGGCGATTAATATGGCGGAGAGAACTGCTAAGTTTAAATCGGACTTCCTGGCCAATATGAGCCATGAAATTAGAACGCCAATTAGCGGTATTATTGGCATGAATAACTTCTTAGGCGAATCTGAACTCGACGAAAAGCAAAGAGAGTATGTAGAAAATATTAAAGAGAGTACTAACACCTTATTAGTTGTGATTAACGATATTCTCGATTTCTCCAAGGTCGAAGCGGGAAAAATGGTATTAGAAAACCAGTCATACACCCTTAAGGAGCAGCTTGATCAAGTGATGTTCATGTTAAGGGAAAAGGCTGAAGAGAAAAATATTAAATTGGATTTCGACCTTCCCGCAGAAATTCCCAAAGTGATAAAAGGGGACTCGGTCCGCTTAAAGCAAATTCTTATCAATTTAATAAATAATGCTATTAAATTTACAGAGAAGGGTTCTGTTCTTGTAACCGTATCAAACTCAATTATAAACGAAAAAGAAATTAAATTAAAATTCAAAGTTAAAGATACCGGGATTGGGATTCCGCCCGATAAATTAGGGGAAGTTTTTGAATCCTTTTCACAGGCCGAGTCGAGCACAACACGCAAGTTTGGTGGCACAGGGCTAGGATTGAGCATTTGTAAAAATTTAGTGGAATTGATGATGGGCTCGATTTGGGTGGAGAGTGAATATGGAAAAGGCTCCGAGTTCTGTTTTACCATTCAAGCCGAATTAGGTCTCACCGCCGATCTTGAAGAAAAAATTAGTAATCAAAAGATCACAAAAGACGTCATCCTGGCGACAGAGCATCCGCTTGAAATCTTGATTGCTGAAGATAATTTAGTAAATCAAAAGATAATTAGTACCATTTTGAAACACTTTGGTTATCAAGTAACGATTGTTGAAAATGGCCTATTGGCACTTGAAGCTAGTATGAAAAAGCATTACGACGTCATTTTTATGGATATACAAATGCCTAAAATGGATGGTGTTGAAGCAACTACAAAGATCCAGTCTCATTATAAAAAAATTAAAGTAGCAGCTCCGTGGATAATTGCGCTAACTGCAAATGTTTTTAAAGAAGACAAGAAAAAGTATTTTGAAACCGGTTTTGATGATTTTTTACCAAAACCTGTCGACCGGAATATGGTGTATACCGTACTTAAGAATAGCTTCTCAAAGGAAAGTGTTCTTAAAAAAGAGTTTCAAAAAGTCAGCACTGATTCGGTATCCCTGGTGAGGTCAACTGGTATCGAAGGCGAGGCGGTACTAGATACAGTACAGCTGGCAAAGCTATTTGAATTAGGAGCAGATACCCAGATCGAAGTCATTAAAACCTTTCTCGAAAATCTGCCTAATAATCTCAAAATAATTAAATCGGCGATTGACGAAGAAAACTCGAAAGAAGTCGAGATTAGCAGCCACGCTTTAAAGGGCGAGGCGGGATATGTTGGGGCCGCCCAATTTTGGCGCCAATGCCAAAAGCTCGAATCCTTGGCCGATAGAGGTGAGAAAAAGCAATTTGCAGGACACTTCTCACAGCTAGAAACCAGCTCGCTGGCGCTAGAAGAGGCGCTTTCACAGTACCTGGCCGACTTAGAATTAAAAAGCGCTTAAGTACACGCTTCCCTTTCGTGAAAATCGCTAGATAGGTAGGGAATTCTCTGTGGCCCGAAGAGGCTTTGGGCCATTTTCAAATTTTTGCAAACAAAATAGTCGAATTTCTTGTTTGGCGCCTTTATTTTAGGCCAGAAGCT